>JANMYC010001440.1:0-6419 GCA_031381715.1 Saprospiraceae bacterium | reverse complement strand
CGAATCCGTCAGAAACTAAGGACCTCAATATCAACAGTTATGCTTATTGGATGGGTATCAACGATGCGCAAGTGCCGAATCCTTTAGTGGATATTGACCCTAAAGTATCTCAATTATTGACAACGAATACGACTATCATGGGCAATACTTATGTGGAGTTTGAACCCGTGAAAGGCTTAACTTTCCGTTCTTCATTATCGGCTATCAGCACCAACGAGCGTTTGGGTGATTGGCGTGGGCAATATTCAAAATCACAAATTGGTGCAAAGCCAAGGGCGCAATTTGACCAAAGGATTTTGGGTAGTTATACTTTAGATAATATCGCCAACTATAATCTTAATTTCAGTAAGCATAAAATTACTTTAACGGCTTTGCAAAGTGCTTTTTATCAGCGCAATGAAGCATATTTAATTGCTGCGAATAACCTGCCTTATGATTCTTATTGGTATGCTTTGAATACGGGTACGATTACCAACCTTCAAAGTTCGCTTACAGAACGGTCGCTTTCGTCTTATATGGGCAGAGTGAATTATAGCTATGGCGATAAGTATTTATTAACCCTCACAGGTCGTTCTGATGGGGCATCGCAATTGTCGGCAGGCAATAAATGGGCATTTTTCCCATCAGTGGCACTTGGTTGGCGGTTGAGTGAGGAGAAATTTATACAAAATTTGAATATTTTTTCTAACTTGAAATTGCGCCTAAGCTATGGTCAAGTAGGTAACTCTACGGTCAATCCATACAGCACTCAAGCGGGTTTGTTGGCAACGGGTTATGATTTTGACGGTGCAGCAGCTACGGGTTTTGCGCCTTTAAACCTCGCCAATAAAGATTTGAAATGGGAGAAAAGTAGTGAGCAAAATATCGGTATTGACTTTGGGTTTTTCAAAAATCGCATCAATGCCTCGCTTGAAGTTTATAATCGTAAAACAGTTGATTTGATTTTAAATCAAAAAATACCAACAGTTACGGGTTTCAATCAAGTAATTGCCAATATCGGTCAGATTGAAAACAAAGGCGTGGAATTGACCTTGAATACGGTAAACGTCGTTAGAAGGGATTTTAATTGGAATAGCACGTTCACTTACACTAAAAACAATAATAAATTACTACAATTGTATGGTGGTAGTCAAACCGTGGATAAAGGCAATAGGCTGTTTGTAGGCTATCCAATTAGAGCTAATTTTGATTATAAGTTTGACGGGATTTGGCAAACAGCAGATAAGGATTTGGCGACTAAATATGGTCAATTACCCGGTTCTGTTAGGGTTGTTGACCAAAACAATGATGGCAAAATTTCCCCTGCCGAAGGTGTTGATGATAGGATTTATTTGGGTACACAATTGCCTAACTATCTGATGGGTCTTACAAACAGAGTGACTTTCAAAAATTTTGATTTTTCTTTCTTTATCTATTACCGCAACGGTACGCAGTACAATAATAGTACTTTATCAGGTACTTTTGGCGAAGCAGGCACACGTTACAATAGACTTACAGGTTTGGATTATTGGAGAAGCGATAATCCTTCGAATACCTATTTCAGTGGTGTTGTAGCCAATCCGTATCGCAGTGCCATTAACTACCAAGATGCTACTTTCTTGAGAATTTCAGATTTGACTTTGGGCTATTCCCTGCCAACGGCTTTGATGAGCCGTATGAAATTGGCGAATGCGCGGGTTTATGCCCAAGTTTCTAATCCGTTTGTGTTTAGCAAATTCACCGGATTTGACCCAGAGTTTAACTCCGCTATTTTCAATGATGATGTGCCGTCCATTTTGTACACATTTGGGGTTAATATTAGTTTTTAAACTTAAAAACGCCCTAAATACTGAGGGGTATGTCAAGTGGTTTAGCGAACTAAATTTTTGAATTAATTTAAAAAGAAAGAAAATGAAATCTATAAAAAATATAAGAATTGCCATATTAACCACTGCTTTTATCGGGGTCGTTTTAACAGGGTGTAAAGACAGTTTTTTAGATGAAAATCCAGTGACAACTTTGACGACGGATGTCTATTTTAAAACCGAACAAGGTTTTGAAGACTTGGTTAGGGGATGTTATCCTTTAGTGAGAAACATTCACCAAAACAGAACCCTTCTTTTGAACGGTACGGACTTGCATACGCCAGGCGGTTATGGCGACCCGAAATTCCCAACTAATCCAGCCAATGCGGGTTCTATTAACCAGTATGACGTTGGCTTTAACGCTACGCTCGGAGAGCTCCAGAGTCTTTGGACAATTCTTTATGCTGAAATTGCCCGTTGCAATACTGCCCTTACCCGTGCGGATGGGGTCACTTTTGCAGTGCCTGCGAATAAAGATATTCGGGTTGCAGAAGCCCGTTTTTTACGCGCCCTTAGTTTTTTCTATTTAGTACAACATTGGGGCGATGTACCAATGCCTTTGGTTGAGGTGACAACACCAAGCAAAGAAGCGATAAGAGTACCTTCTGCCACGATTTATGCGCAGATAATTAACGACCTATTGGATTGCGAAGCCAAATTGCCTGTAACTGCCACACAATATGGACGTGTGACGAAAGGCGCAGCGCAATTCCTTTTATCAAAAGTTTATTTAACTCGTGGTTGGAATTTCAAAGGGGCTTTGGGTGGTACTAATGCCGATTTTACATCCGCCTTACAATATGCTGATAAAGTCATAGATGTGTATCCTTTGGCAACGGCTTATAATTTGTTGTTTCCGAAACGCGATGAAAATCCATTGAAACAATATGTAGGTGCTCAAAACGATAAAAATCCTGAAATCATTTTCGCTGCTCAATACAGCGACGTAGCTTTGACAAATAAAACAGATGCCGCCTTTTCACCTTCCACGGAAGGGGGTAATAATTTACACTCTGTTTTTAATGGTAGTGGCGAAGGCTTTCCGGGGTCAAAGGGTAGAACAAGTGATTATAATCGCTCACTTGGGCAACATGCTTTATCGGCTGCCGCTTACCGCTTTTATGACCCCGATAATGATTCTCGCTACGACCACAATTTTTTGGATGCAGGCTATGCACTACAAGCCGCAACGGGCTTTAAACCTTTGCCTGCAACAAATGCCAATCTAAAAATTGACATTAAAGTGGGTGATACAGTTGTTTTTTACCGCCCATGGAATAATCCCGCTAAGTCATTAGATGATAGAGGCATTGATGTAGGTGGTAAAAAGAACTTTTCAGTCATTAATGGTGACGAGTGGGGTGGTGGCTACAATATTGTGAATGGCATTGGGGTGAGTGGTTTTCCATCAGGTGAGCCGCACATGTGGAAGTTTTGGCAACCCAATATTCAATATGGCGATGCTTATGGTACATTCAACGAAGCCATTTTTCGCTCTGCCGAAGCGTATTTGATTGCTGCCGAAGCCATTGTGAAAGGCGCAACAGGCGGTAAATTAGGTGGTGCAGATGTTTATTACAACCGCGTTTTAGACCGTGCCTTAGGTACTAAAAAAGCCAATGACCCCAAATGTGCTAAGTTTCCAGAGGATATTAAATCGCTTGAAGCCGTTTCATACAGAGCCACACCTGCCAATATCACCATTGATTTAATTCTCGATGAACGTGCGCGCGAGTTGTTGGGAGAATATACTCGCTGGTTTGATTTGAAAAGAACAGGCAAATTGATTGAACGAGTGAAAAAATACAATCCGTGGGCAGCTAAAAGCAATACCATCTCAGATAAGCACTATTTGAGACCTATTCCACAAGCTGAAATAGATTTATCATTTCCGTCTATGAAACAGAATGATGGGTATTAAAATACATTTTTGTTAAAAAAGTATGATTTGATATTCTGTTCAACAGAATATCAAATCATACTTTTTTAATATGTGCACCCCCTCAGTATTTTTTGAAACAAGCATATGAGAACTACTCGCCGTCCCATTTTTCCATCTTCCCTTTTTTAAATAAAAAAATGGTACACTAAAAAGTATCAGAATTACCTATTTGATTGAACTCAGCTTTTTGATTTTGATATAACAATCTCTAAAAAATGAAAAAGAAAGGTGTTGAAATTGATAAAACTGTCATGTGAATCCGACACATGAGCAGCGAAGCAGTATCTTTACTTCTCTTATCCACGAAGTTTTGGGTTTACATAGTAAAGCACATTTTTATAATTTTTAAATGAAAAAGACAATGAAATATACGGTTTCTGCCTGTTTTTTAATTCTATTAGCTTTCACTACTTTTGGTCAAACCCAATGGAAAGACCTTTTTAACGGCACTGATTTAAAAGGTTGGACAAAAAAGAATGGCAATGCTGAATACAAAGTAATAGACAAAGCCATTGTTGGCATTTCTCAAATGAAAACGCCCAATACTTTCCTGTGCACGGACGAAATTTACGGCGATTTTGTCCTTGAATTGGAAGTAAAAGTAGAAGCTGGACTTAATTCGGGCATCCAAATCCGTAGCCTTAGCGACCCCTCAGTCCCGAGTTCTCGGGAGGGTCGTGTGCATGGTTATCAAATTGAAATTGACCCTGCCGCCCGTGCTTGGTCCGGGGGTATATATGATGAAGCGCGGAGTGGTTGGTTGTACCCCTTATCTATCAATCCAAAAGGTCAAACGGCTTTCAGAAATGGGCAATGGAATAAATACCACATCGAAGCGATTGGTTCACGCCTAAAAACGTGGGTGAATGGCATCCCTTGTGCCAATGTGCTTGACCCACAGACGGCGCGTGGTTTTATAGCTTTGCAAGTACATCAAATCAAAGATGAATCACACAGTGGCTTGACCGTTCAATGGCGCAATATCCGAATTGCAACGGGTGACTTAAAAGACGCGGTTTGGCAAGGCGGCGATGAGATTCAAGAAGTCAATTATTTGCCCAATCAACTCTCTGAAAAAGAAAAAAGAATGGGTTGGCGTTTACTTTTTGATGGTAAAACAAGCACAGGTTGGCATAAAATGGGTGAAAATACTTTCCCAAAACAAGGTTGGGTGATAGAAGATGGTGTGTTGAAAATTCTAAACACGCATCAAGACAGCACTAAAAAAGGGGGCGATATCAGCACCAATGAAGTCTTTTCAAATTTTGAATTAGAATTGGATTTCATGGTCACAACAGGTGCAAACAGTGGCTTGAAATACTTTGTTGTCGAAGATTCAAAGAAAAAATCAAGTGCTGCACTGGGGCCTGAATTTCAAATTTTAGACGATAAAGTACATCCCGATGCAAAAGAAGGAGTAAACGGCAACCGCACGACAGGCTCGTTATACGACTTGATTTCGGCCGAAAATCTTTCAGAAGGCATGAACGATAAGCGCCTCAAGGCTCCTGGTCATTGGAATAGATTACGCATCGTGTCAAAAGATGGACACGTTGAACATTGGCTCAACAATCTAAAAGTGGTGGAATATGACCGTTTTTCGCAAGTTTTTCGCAATTTGGTAACTAAAAGTAAGTACAGTAAAAATCTTGATTTTGGGCAAGCGGCATCAGGGCACATCGTTTTGCAAGACCACCACGACGAGGTACATTTTAGAAGCATTAAAATTAGGGAGTTTTAAATTAAATTTTTTTGAGTACCCCCTCAGTATTTTTAATAAAAATCGAATAAAATGAAGATAATTAAGCTCTATTTTGCCTGTTTAATAGGTGTTTTTGCAATAAATGCAGCTTGGGCGCAAAAAACTAAAACCGAACCCGTTGACTTGGTTTATCCCTTAGTAGATGCCGCAAATTCGCGTTGGTTCTTTTTCAATTCAGCAACAAGACCGTTTGGCATGGTCAATTTAAGCCCCGACAATGCCATTGATGCGGATTGGAATGCGGGTTATCGTTATGAAAAAGACAGTATCAAATGTTTCAGTCATGTGCATTGTTGGCAGCTATCGGGTGTGCCTGTTCTGCCGACGACGGGCGAATTTCAAGGGCATTTAACGGCTGATAAATATGGCTCTAAATTTTCACATGAAAAAGAAGTGATAAAAGCGGGCTATCACAAAGTCGTTTTAGACGCTTATAATATCACGGCTGAATTGACTGCCACAACCCGTGTCGGTTTTCACAAATACACGTTTCCAAAATCGGATAAAAGTCATATTTTATTCGATTTTTCAACTTTTTTAGGTCCTTCGGATACCGAAAAAGGGCATGTTAAAAAGGTGAGTAATCAAGAAATTGAAGGGTATGCGATTATGGCACCGACTATTCGCCGCCCAAAAACGGTTACTGTCTTTTTCGTCGCTCAATTTGACAAGCCTTTTGAGACATTTAAAGGTTGGCGCAAAGGGCAATTGGAAGATATAAAAGACGATATGATTGAAGGCGAAAGGGTAGGGGCATACGTCAGTTTTGCGACTAAAGAAGGAGAAGTTAGAAAAATGAAAGTCGCCATTTCTTACGTCAGCGAAGAACAAGCCCGTTTGAATTTGACAACAGAATTACCGCATTGGAATT
>JANMYC010001428.1:0-1686 GCA_031381715.1 Saprospiraceae bacterium | reverse complement strand
GCCTTTTAAAACACTGAAAGCAGAATCTTCTTTTCGCCGAAATATTTCCACTGAATCTATCCTCGCTGTTTCATTCCACCGCCAAGTAAGTTCCACTTTATTGTCTTTATTGACCGTGATATTTTTTAATAAAAGCTCTCTAACAGGTTCTGAAATATCGCCTAAAACCGTGGTATCATTCGACCTTGAAGATATATTAGAAACGGCTTCAATTGCTCTTAAATAGAAGAAATACCGCGTTTTATCTTTTGCATTTTTAAAAACATAGGCAGTATCTTTTGCGCCCAAGGTAGCGAAAAGCGTAGGATTTCGTCCCGCTGTTCCTACCCAAACCTCTTGTTTTAGAATAGGATTAGACCAATTTTGATATAAATTCCATTTTAAACTGATGCTCTGGTCGCATTTGCTCTGAGTCGCTTTCAATAAAATAGTCTTATGATTGACATCAAAAAGGCTGGTATTACCGCATGCATCCACCGCCAGTACTTGATATTCTTCATTTTTAGCGTTCGGCGAAGCATTAATATCAAGGTAGCGAATCGTATCTCGGCTGGGCACATTGGTGTAGGGAATTAAACCTGCGTTCGTCTTTTTATAAATGATATAGCCCACTACTTCGGGTGTTGGGTTTTTACGCCAACGGATTTCAACGGTTCTACTGTCCACAACATTGAGTGTCAAAACGGAGGTTAATGAAAGCGGTTGATTGTCCAAAGTATCCGATTGACGTCGCGTTTGACCAGCGCAATTCGCATTGGTTTCCATGTAGTAATACCAGTTCCCCCCCTCAGTATTATTGTGAAAATAGCGGCTTTGAGCCGTATTCACTACCGTTGCCAAAACCTGATAAGGCCCATTCACGTTCCTTGAAGCATAAATAATGTAGCTGTTGACTGCCCCACAACTAACCGTGGGATTGTCCCATATCAAAGTATCTCTTTTTACGCAACGCAGATTGGGGGCAGGAATCTGAGCCCATAGCACGTTGTGCGCGAATAAAAAGACGATAATTATTTGTAAAAATTTCATATTCAGTTCTAAAATCTATTTTATATCAAGACCCTCTAAAAACGAAAAATGTAGTTAAAATTGTTTATTTTATTAAAATATTAATATTTTTAGTAGTATTGAGAATTGAGTATTTAGATGCGCGATATGATAATTTTAAGTAGGGAATCTTAAATAACCGACAATTTTCAAGTTTGCCCCCATGCCCCCAAAGGGGGATTACATTTCAAAAAGGTAAAAATTTGCTTTTCTTACAATTTAATCCCCCTTTGGGGGTATGGGGGCAAACTTGAAAATTGTCGGTTTTTTAGGTCAACCTACTTATATCATATTTAATTTAATACCTATTTATTCTTCTCTCTAAATTTACTTTCCAAATCCTGCATAGTATAAATATCGACAAGGTGCATGACTATAAAATTCCCTTCCGAAACCTCTCGCTTGGTGTACACTTGCCCAATATCCTTGGCATAAATCTCTTTAATCGTGTACACATGCGAAAAACCGCCTTTTACTACATCTTTTTCAGCCTGTTCTTCTTTCATTTCAAACTCAATAGCGTTGTAGGAAATACCTCTATAAATGTAGCTGGTATCCTTTATGTATCGCCTATTGCGTGTAATAGTTGTTTGGCGGGTAGAATCTTTGGGATCATTGTATTTTAAAATATTGATAAAA
>JANMYC010001601.1:0-5487 GCA_031381715.1 Saprospiraceae bacterium | reverse complement strand
CGGGTAACATCGCTCATTTTATCAGGCATCAATTCCCTGATTTTCATCATATTTACTGGATTAGGATGATTCAATTCCACAACATTTAAAAATTCGTACTGCTGAGCGGAGATTTTAAACTGTTTAAAAAATTTGTATCTCAAATGATTGAGATGCGCCGTATAGACTGTCATCAAGTCTTGAAGTTCTTTGTAATAAACTTCTATCTCGGCATCGTTGACGGTTAGAGTTTCTATCTGCATATTGTTTATTTGTTTAGGTAAAAAAAACTTTCCGAAGTTAATATATTATTTCATGCTTAATCAAATATTTAATGTCAATTTCTAAGATATAATCTTTTTTATAATTGTATTAATTGTTTCAACTTCCTCATCCGAAAGCTGATTGAACTCATAAATTTCATTGTATGGTTCATCCATTTTTTTCATCAAACTAAAGCCTGCCGGAGTTAATGAAACCTCTCTGACTCTTTTATCCTCCGCGTTTACAACTTTTTTAACGTATCCGTCCTCTTCCAATCGACCTATCAAACGGGTAATATCACTCATTTTATCGGGCATATTATCCCTTATCGTAATCACTGATTGGGAGATAGGGTGCGTCGCATAAATCATTCGCATTGCAACAAATTGCTGAGTGGTAATATTAAATTTTTTGGTCAAATCATTGGCTTGTTCATGTAAATATTTCTCTAATAATACCGCCAAATGCAGAAGTTTATGGCGTTCATTTTTGTAATTATGGTTGGTACTGAATGTCATATTATGATAGTTTATGTATTTTATGAACAATTTTACGAATAAATAAACAGCAAAATTAAAATATAAAACCATAACATTAAACGAAATAGAAAAACTTAAGTTCAAATCATTTTATTATTTTTTTATTTAACTCATAAATTATTAATTATCAGTTATTTATAAAATAATTACCTTAAAATAGCCTTAAACAAAAAGTGGATAAATTTTGGTTGTTAGAACAATTTAACATTAATATATTAACTAATTTAAAAGGTAGGAGGCTAATAAAAACATTAGTATTTTAAATAATTAAGATATACAGAAGGTGCATCGCACCGTTCTCTTTATGCTTTTATAGAACGGTGCGCTGCACCTTACACTACGAGGGCTTTATTTTTACCTACCAAGAGTCTGGTGCGATTCACAGCCTGCGTGACATCAGTAGAATACATTAAAAGCCACAAACTAAAAGCTACCCAATCATTATGCTATAATCTCAAATTTCGCTTGTCTAAAAACTAAATACCTTACACCAAACACTATCACTATTTCAAATAATCGTCAAAAGAGATAATGCTATTCCAATAAAAATGGCACCCATCTTTTGCCAACTGATTTTATGCTCATCGGTACTGTCAATTTCAAATAAAATAGTTGTTGAAATATGTAAGAGTGACCCAATCACTACCGCTATTATCTTTTTTAAAACGTCTTGCTCAAAATGAAAAAACTGGGTAATGAATGCCCCCGCAGGCGACATAGCAGCGAAAATAAATATACATAAAATCACCACTTTCTTTTCAAAATGACTCATTAATAACAACAATGCCAGAGCAAAAGCTTCAGGTGCTTTGTGCATCATCACACCATAAAATAAATGGTCGTGATTGTGCTCATGGGCGTGGTTGACAGCGTGCAAGTCGCCGTAAATACTGAGGGGTAGCCCTTCTATAAAAGCGTGAATAGAAAGCCCCAGCATGACCTGAAAAGCAAACATAGGTTTGCTGGTATGATGATGGTCATGGATGTGCCCATGCTCCACACCAAGCGACAAGCGCTCCAAAAAAAGTTGAATAAAAAAGCCGATTAAAACCCAAATCCCGATTGCTTGACTGCTATTGGCATAAGCATCAGGAATCAGATGAAGTACAATTATACCTAATATATAAGCACCTACAAATGAAAGGATTAATTGCAACAAACGGGTATTATCGCTTTTAAATTTGAAAGCCAACAGACCACCCGCTAATACCGCTAAAAAGAGTAATATATACTGTAAAATGTTCATAATACAGAGAAAGTAAAAAATGAAAAGTGAAAAACTAAAAGTGAAAAGTAACCTCGAGCATTTAAGGAAAGTAAAAAATTAGGTACTATATCATGAATTTAAATTAAAATCTTTCGCATATTTCATGTAGAAATAAGCAGCTACCCACCCTATCAAACTGCCTAAAATCCCACCACAAATAATATCCAAAGGATAATGTACGCCCACATAAACTTGACCTAATGCAATAGTAGAAGCCCACACCCACAAACCTATTTTAAGCCATTTTTTACGCCTCGCAAATGTCATGATTATGAAAGTAGCAATAGCAAAATGATTGGTCGCGTGGGATGACGGAAAGCTGTAACCACTCCCACATGGGATGAGTAATTTCACCTCATGCATGTATTCCAAATTGCGGCTCACGTCATGACATGGGCGCGCTCTTTCCACTGATTTTTTAATCAATTTACTACTGATTGTATCCGAACAGCCAATCGTAATTGCCAAACAAAGCAGGTAAATCCACCCTTTTTTACCGAATTTTTCTATTAAAAATGAAATAAAAAAAATGTACATCGGAATCCATAAATACATACTCCTCCAGTAAGGCATTAGCTTATCCAAAGCCTCAAAATGGCAGGTAGTGTTGATAAAATAAAAAACCTGTTGGTCAACATTAATTAAATAATTCATTTACGTATTACCTTGATAATCAATCTATTAGATGAATTAATATCGAACGGATTCAAGTTATAATCTCCAAATCTTTGGATGATTTTTAAGCCTGCATCATCAAAGAGTTTATCGAACTCCCCCTCAGTAAAAAGCCTTACTTTTTCTTGAAAACGGTACTCTTTACCCTCTGACTCGAACTCTATTTCTTTAATTACGTGCCCATCGTCGGTAATTCTCTTTTTAATATGAAAATCGATACCGCCAGTAGTTTGGATATAATCCGTTTTCATAGTAGCACGCACCCAAGCCGAATTGAAATAATCAAGAATAAAGACACCATCTTGTTTCAAACCATTTCTTACATTGATGAGTGATTTCAGATTATCCGTTTCTTTTTCAAAATAGCCAAAACTGGTAAAAATATTGAAAATGAAATCAAAATAATTGATTCTGAACGGATGCCTCATATCGTGCTCGAAAAAGGATAAATAATCCGTTTCAAACTTTTGGGCGTATTTTATGCTTTTCTTAGATAAGTCCAAACCCGTCACATCGAAACCCTTTGAAGCCATATAAATGCTGTGCCTACCTTTTCCGCAAGCCAAGTCCAAAACCCTCGGTTTAGTGTTTTGAGCCTCATTATACTGAGGGGCCAAATGATTCAGCAAATTATCTAAGAAATCTTGAGCATCTTTTTCATTATAATTTTGATAAAGTACATGATAAAAAGGAGAATCAAACCACCCTGCAAACCATTCTTTTTTCATACTTACTGGTATTTATTTTACTATTTAAATTGTTGGTTTTCAATATTTTATAAAATCAAGTGTAATGAAACTTATGATATTATTTCAGCTTTTATAATTCTGTGGCTCAAAATTACTAAAAAAACAAAGGCGAGGAATATCCTCGCCTTATTTTTTTGTAACATTGTTACATTTATATTTTTTTAGTGCTTAGTGCATGTACTAATCGCTAAGTACAAAGCACCATGCACCATGCACCATGCACCATTACGGAAATATACCCAAACTCTCGTAGTCACTTCCTACCTTTTTAATGGCTACAACAAAAGCTGCTGAACGCATATCGGGGATACTCGGATTTTGAAGCCATTTTTCACGGATTGAATGATAAGATGTAATCATCGTCTCTTCTAAACCCGAGCGCACAAGGTCAATTTCGTTGGGGCCCGTGACCAATACAGCGCGGTCACGATCACTAACGGTTTTGCCCGTGTAGGTTTCGATAGCTTTTACCAAATTATAATTGGCATTTAATTCAAATCTTTTATTGAGACGACCAAAACGCACGTGTGAAAGGTTTTTTAACCATTCAAAATACGAAACAGTCACACCGCCTGCGTTGATATACATATCTGGAATAATCCAAATGCCTTTTTTAGCTAAATATTCACTTGCATCGGCATCAATGGGCCCGTTCGCCGCTTCGGCAATGATTTTTGCTTTGATACGCGGTGCATTTTGCATAGTAATTTGATTCTCAAGAGCCGCCGGAACCAAAATATCACATTCCAATTCCAAACCTTCCATCCGATTACTGAGGGGGGTCGCACCCGGGAAAGTCATGATTGTACCCGCTTCTTTGCGGTGTTTCATCAAGGCTTCAATGTCAATACCATTCGGATTGTGAATGGAACCTTCGTACTCCAAGATACAGATAATCTTAGCATCACCTTCTTGCTGCGAAATCAGACCCGTAAAGCTACCCACATTACCCAAACCTTGAATAATGATGCGTTTGCCAGCAATTCCAGTGGTCATACCCAGTTTTTTCATGTCTTCATCTACACTCACTGCTTCACGAATACCATAGTAAACGCCTCTACCCGTCGCTTCTACCCTACCTTGAATACCATTCATGCTCACGGGTTTGCCCGTAACACAGGCGATTCCGTCTAATTCACCGTGGCGCAAAGTCGTGTAAGTATCCATAATCCAAGCCATTTCACGTCCGCTGGTGCCGTAATCGGGCGCAGGAACGTCCACACCAGGCCCTATCATGTTGCGATTCACCAATTCATAGGTGTATCGGCGGGTGATGCGTTCAAGTTGCTCGTCAGTGTACTTTTTAGGGTCAATTTTGATACCGCCTTTTGCCCCGCCGAAAGGAACATCCACGAGGGCACATTTGTAAGTCATCAAGGCTGCCAATGCCATTACTTCCTCTTGGTCAACGTCCATGGAGTAGCGAATACCACCTTTCGTGGGCATTCGGTGGTGGCTGTGTTGGGCGCGGTAAGCCTCTATCACCTCAATATCATCACCCACTTGGACGGGATAACGCATCCTTAGGACGGTGTTACAGGCTCTAATTTGGTCGAGCAAACCTTTTTGTAAACCTGTGTAAGGCGCAGCCTTAGCAAAGTTTTTGTTAACACTTTCAAAAAATTGATTACTCATTTTTTTTAATTTGATTTTCTAATTTGGTTAGTTTTCTATCAATATTGATTAAAAACGCAATTATGCCAATAAAAATAATGATAATAACACCTATTACGACGTAAATCATACCGATGTTTCGCATAAAATCAGTGCCTTGTGGTGTTTGAGCGTTTAAGGAATTAGATGTTAAGAGTACAAGTAAATTTATAATTAGGAATATCTTTTTCATTTTATTTAAAATTGAAATTTGACGAAATTTAAAGCCTTTTAGTGAAATTTAATGCTTTTTTTTAAGAACCCTCGCAAAAACTTAGCCCCCCTACCCCCAAAGGGGGAGTTCCACTCGTGAAGTGCTAAAATTTTGCATTTATTGCATTTTTTGAAGTTTACCGAGTGG
>JANMYC010001363.1:0-2262 GCA_031381715.1 Saprospiraceae bacterium | reverse complement strand
GTCAACTCTGTTGTTCAAAATGTGATACAAGAATTAAACGTAGCGATTCAAAGCAAAACCTTGACGATTAATAATGAATTGACCGACGACGTGACGCTACCGATTGCGCCCGAAAAACTACAAGTCATTGTGCATAATTTGCTATCCAATGCCGTAAAATACAGTTTCCCAAATCAAGAAATTCGCATTTTTAAAGAAGGTAAGGGTTTTTGTATTCAGGATTTTGGTGTAGGACTTTCGCCCGAACAACGCACGAAGCTTATGCGCGAGGTCACCACTTCGCAACGTGGTACGAACCAAGAGCTGGGTAATGGTATGGGACTTTTCCTTGTGGGGACGATGCTACAGGGCGAAAACATAAAAATTGTTTTTGATTCGCCTGAAGTAGGAGGAACAATTGTAAGGGTGTTGGGGTAGAAAACTAATCAGTAGCCAGTTATCTCAATAGACTTGACATTTTATTACCCCCTCAGTATTGAAGAGCAAAATGGGCTTGAAATGTATTTTCAAGTTCATTTTTAATGTTTTAATGAAAAATTTATCAACCTGACAACAAGTCTAAGGGATGAGAAATAAATAAATTTACATACTCGGAGAGCAGTTAAAATTAAACTAATGTCCAATTTTCAAGTTCGCCCCCATACCCCCAAAGGTGGATTAAATTAAGGAAAGGCGAGATTTTTACCTTTTTGAGGTATAATCCCCCTTCGGGGGTATGGGGCGAACTTGAAATTTCACACCGTTTAAAAATACAAAAGAATGCAAGTTTATTAATTTTTCATTCCTAAGTTAGATACTATAAAAATAAACCTGCTGAATGGCATGTCCATTTTATATGCTTGCCACTTTACCTTAAATGCTCGTTTTAAAAAAACTTTTCCAACAAACAATTTACAATTTTTTCCAGAAGTATTAAAGACTTGATAAAACTATCTATCCACAAAAAATTTGAAAGAACCAAAATTAAAAGCGTTATACCCCTCAGTATTGCAGTTTTTTTAATGTAAAATATTGTACTTTTCAGCCTTGAATAGCTTTGTTTAAATCTATAAATTGGTTTTACTATTTCAAGATGAATCATCATTCCCATTTTAAAAAGTATTGTTTCGCAGCTGGAGTATCCTGTTTTTTATTTATTCAGTGTAAAAACGAGTCAAAAGAAGCTGTTTCACAGGTGAATAACTCCAGTGTGATGTGTAGCAATGGGCTCAGTGTACCTGATAGCATCACCTACATGAATAGTGGCGGCAAGGATTTTCAGCCGACAGTACCCACTGTTTTAAATGAAAAGATAAATACGCCCTCTGGGATGGTCTTGATAACCGGCGGTGAGTTCAGCATGGGCGGTGTGAATCCAACGGCAATGTCGAATGGCGGAGGTAAAGAAGCGATGGATGATGCCCGCCCTGTGCATCGGGTGCGCATAAATACCTTTTTTATGGATGCCACCGAAGTCACCAATGCCCAATTCGCAGCATTTGTAAAAGCGACTAACTATATCACAATCGCAGAACGCAAACCGACTCAAGAGGAATTCCCAACAGCACCCCCAGAGAATTTGGTAGCGGGCTCCGCCGTATTTACACCACCCGCTCAAGATGTGCCTTTGGATAATTATTTTCAATGGTGGACATACATAAAAGGAGCTAATTGGAAGCATCCGACTGGACCCGAAAGCAATATTCAAGGAAAAGATAATTATCCTGTGGTACACATCGCTTGGGATGATGCTATGGCGTACGCCAAATGGGCAGGTAAAAGATTGCCCACGGAAGCAGAATGGGAATTTGCTGCCCGAGGCGGCAATGTGGGTTGGTTATATACTTGGGGCAATCAAATGCAAAATGAAAAAGAATGGAAAGCCAATACTTTTCAAGGAAAATTCCCAAATCAGAACACTGCTGCCGATGGTTTCCTCACTGCCGCCCCCGTGAAGCAATATCCGCCCAACTCTTACGGCTTACACGATATGTCAGGCAATGTCTGGGAATGGTGTTCCGATTGGTATCGCCCCGATTATTACGCAACCCTCCAAAAACAAGGCGTTGCAGATAACCCAAAAGGACCTTCAGATTCATTTGACCCCGCCGAAGAGGGTATCAAAAAAAGAGTGCATCGAGGTGGCTCTTTTTTATGCACCGACCAATATTGCACCCGCTACATGGTAGGTACAAGGGGAAAAGCAGAGCCTTCATCAGGTGCTGACCACATTGGTTTTAGATGCGTAAAAGATATAAAATAGATCTTTAATAAACAAAAGCG
>JANMYC010000165.1:0-3745 GCA_031381715.1 Saprospiraceae bacterium | reverse complement strand
GCGCGAGTTTAGTGAATGGGTCCTTGAGCAACCGTTGCCTGAAGATCAACTCGATCAGGCAAATGCAGAATTGCGTCGTCGCCGAATGATGGCCTAAAATGTGCAACTGAACCTCACGAGGGTATGTGGAGCGAACTTATGTCAGGGTCTTTAAGTACGGTAGAACCAAAAATCGGAATTGTCACTGTCACTTATAACAGTGCATCTTGCATTGAGGATTTCCTCAGGTGTAGTTTGAATCAGTCTTTTCAGAATTTTTTGTTGATTATTGTTGACAATAATTCAACAGATGACACGTTTTCACTGGTAAACGAATGCTCAGATGAGCGTATCCACTTGATTCAAAACAGTGTAAATTATGGGGTTGCTCGAGGGAATAATATTGGATCAGAGTTTGCGATCTCCGAACTTTGTGACTACGTGATGTTAATTAATAATGACACTGAATTTGACAATACTTTGTTTGCGAGCCTATATGTTGCAATGAAACAGTTTAATGTCTCAGTTATCGTGCCAAAGATACATTATTTTGAACCTAAAGGTGTGATCTGGTATGCAGGGGGTAATTTTAAACCTGTTCGCGGGTGGTATGTTGACCATTATGGCTTTGGTAAAATTGACACTGGTCAACTTGATGCTGTTAAAACTGTTCGTTACGCACCCACCTGCTGTATGTTAGTTAAAACTTCAGTTTTTTCATTGGTTGGCATGATGGATGAAAAGTATTTTGTTTACCATGATGATAGTGATTTTTGTTTTAGATTATGGAAACGAAACGTAGAAATTTTGTATTTCCCAAAGTCAATTCTGATTCATAAGGTTAGTAGTTTAACGGGAGGGGGTAAAACAAATTTTTCAATTTACTATATGAGTCGAAATGCCATGTACTTTGCTAAAAAGAATTTAGGAATTTACTTTTATATAGCTTTAATTATCGAACAAGTGTTAATAATAGTTAAAACTATTGTGTTTCGAGAAAGATTTTCGGTTTTTAAACTGCGACAGAAAGCGTTTTTTGATGGTATTCGCATGTGAGATGTCAAGCGAACACGATCCTAAGTCCATCGTAGCTTTTGTGGTTAAAAGTGAGAATTTCGAATTATGAAAATCACAATTCTTGACTGTGTTTTTATCTACATTGCACTTCCACGTTTCTTTGTGAGTACAAGTTCTAGGTCCGTGCACAAAAGCTCGAGGATGCCTTTGTTGGCAACTGTAATGCGCTTATATTTTTTGGGCGTTGACGTGCTGTATGTTCGTTTGTGCAGCATTCGGGCGAGCACGCAGGGTGGGGTTCATGGAAGGCCATCTTGAACGCTTTTGGCATCGGTCAAGAACACCAGCAGCCTCGAGTTTTATCACTGCCATCTCTGACGGTTTGTACTTTATTGTTTCCTCTGATTTGTGGCCAGTTTTTAATGTCGCTCGTGGTTCACGACTTAGACTTTCCTCAACAGTTCGCTGGGTGCTTTAGGGCAAACTTAGCGCTTTTCCTGCTGCCAGCCATGCTGCTCTGGCCTCGAGATACCCTGAAAGCCATTACTATGGTTCGGCTGCACGGTTCTTTCGCAAACACGCAGGCTTTCCAATGATTCCAGTCATAGTTGGCGCGGATGGGCGGTGCTTGAAACGGGTTTTTCGCGGTGAATTGGCGCGTGCACGAGCGTTTATCGCTGGCGCAAGTATGGGATGGAATTTATGACACCTATAGGTCTGATTATTATGCCGATTTCGATTTTGATTGCGCTGTTTTGGCCGCAAAGATTGGTATATTTGGTGTTTATTTTTGCGATGTTTCCAGGAATTTCTGTTTTTAATTGGACTCAAGGAAGTTTCCAATTCGGTGTTCAAAGCTACTTTATGTCGCTCGGGTTGGTTCTTTTGCAAATCATGTCTTTTTTGACTCGAGGTGGATCGCTTATCTATTCGAAGAATGTGAAGATGTTTTTAGTTGTCTCAATTTTTTGTGTTCTTTGTGCAGTACTTTCTTCTTTTCTATTGCCGTATATTTTTGAGGGTTTACCTATTTACTCACCCCGTTTGGGAATAGATTCTCAGTATGAAAACTTGACTAAATTAATCTGGGCTCCTAGTAATTTTGTACAGGCGATTTATTTAACTTTAAATTTTATTTTTGCAATGTTTATGCTAAGAAAAAATTCTTTATCTTTGGAAAAGGCAAAGACTTTGCTTACCTTATCCGCTGTGATTTATACATGTCTTATTTTTTTACAAAAAGGTTTGGATGTACTTAAAATTTCGTTTCCATATGATTTCATTTACAATAATCCTACTTACGCATATGGTTTTGGTCAAGAGGTTGCCGGAAATTTGAGAGTGCAAGCTGGTTTTACTGAGGCATCTACCGCTGCCGCCTATGGTGCAGCGTTGTTTGCCTTTTGTTTGTTCGAGTATCTTCGTGGTCAGAAATGGTATCTGGGTTTGACTATTGGTGTTTTTATGGCAGTTATTTTGACGACCTCCAGCACGGGTATTGCGTTGATTGCGATCATTTTTTTGATGTTGCTGCCTCGCGGATTGTATAGTTTGATTCGAGGACGCTTTATTTTAAAATTGGCATTGATTTATGTATTGTCTATCACATCTGTTTTATTGATTATTATGATTTTTCCGCAATTTGGTGCTGCCCTTTCGGAAGTCACGGTTGCCAAATCTCAGAGTCTTTCCTTTCGAAATCGGTTGGCTTCGGATCTGGTTTCACTAAATATATTTGTTCAGACCGCCGGACTTGGTGCGGGTCTTGGCAGCAATAGACCGTCAAGTTTTTTTACGGCATTGTTATCGAATTTAGGTTGGATCGGAGTATTTGTGTTGATCATTTTATTTGGTTTTCTTTGCCAGTGGTGGTCGCGGTGGTGGAAAAATCCAGATTTGCAAGCCAGTCTATTAGCAACATTTTTTGTTTATGTCACTACCAAACTCATTGCATTGCCTGATGTAAATGACCCAACCCTTTGGACTTTGCTCAGTATCGCCTTGATCGTTCGCTTTAAATATTGGAACATCTCCTCTGAGGCTGTAGAAACGCGGCTGGAAAGTCAGATTGTCAATGCAAAAAACTATTTATATTAACGGACGTTTTTTAACACAACCAATTACCGGTGTGCAACGTTATGCACGAGAGATTGTCAAACGACTGGTCGTTCTTGATCCGGAGCGGTTTGTTGTTCTAATACCAAAAATGAAGATCAAAGATATTCCTGAAGTTATCCAACCCCGAGTTGTTCAAATTGGCTGTTTTCAGGGACATCTTTGGGAACAGTGCGAACTCGGCCTTTATGTTTGGTGGCATCGGGGAGTGTTGTATTCGCCTACGATGTCTAACCCAATATGGATTTCAGATCAATTGATTACAGTACATGATTTGTTCGTTCTTGAGCATCCAGAGTGGGTTGGAAAATATTTCCATTGGTTCTATAGATGGTTGCTTCCAATATTGGTGCGTCAGTCAAAAAGAATTTTGACTGTTTCCGAGTATAGTAAGCTAGAAGTGGTGCGATATTTTCGGATTCCAGAGGAAAGTGTTCAAGTGGTTTTTAATGGTGTTGATGTACGCTTTCGTCCAGTGGGCAATGAAGCTGCGGAATCCATTCGAATGAAATATGCTTTACCTGCGAAGTTTTTTTTCGTTTTGGGTTCGCTCGAACCAAGAAAAAATATTGCTCGTTTAATTGAGGCTTGGCGGGCCTTACCAAGCGAAAACCGTTGGCCATTGTTGATTGCA
>JANMYC010001292.1:0-3468 GCA_031381715.1 Saprospiraceae bacterium | reverse complement strand
CACCCGCTGAGGCACACGATAAAAATGCCATTTAACAAGCAGCTGCGTATAAAATAGGCATTTCAGAGGAAGAAATTAAGGATATTCAACTACTCCGTCGCTCAATAGATGCCCGTGGCAGAGATGCCGTTTTTCAACTTCGATTAAAAGTGAGCACTACCACAGATGCTCCTGAATCACCCGAACCAGCTATTTTAAAAAACTTTAAAAATGTTGAGTCCGCGCAACCCGTTATCATCATTGGTGCGGGTCCCGCAGGTTATTTTGCAGCGTTGGAGTTGATTGAATTGGGCATAAAACCCATCGTTTTGGATAGAGGAAAGGACGTGCGCGCGCGCCGAAGAGACCTCAAAGCCATACAGCAATACGGCGTAGTTGACCCACATTCCAATTATTGCTTCGGCGAAGGTGGTGCAGGAACGTATTCGGATGGCAAACTCTACACCCGCAGCCATAAAAGAGGTTCGATTGAAAAATCGCTCAAGTTACTTGTTGAGCACGGCGCCAATCCGGATATTTTGATAGATGCGCACCCTCATATCGGCTCAAACAAACTGCCTCAAGTAGTTCAAAATATCCGAGAAACCATTCTTAATTATGGTGGAGAAGTCCATTTTGAAAGTTTTGTAACTGATTTTATCATAAAAAACGATAAAATACTGGGTGTCGTCGTCAACGATAAAGATGAATATCTGGCAGATGCCGTCATATTAGCAACGGGGCATTCGGCAAGGGATATTTATGCGTTGTGTCATAAAAAAGGTGTTTTTATGGAAGCCAAGCCATTTGCTTTGGGCGTCCGTATTGAGCACTCTCAGGAATTGGTGGATACCGTTCAATATAAAAAGAAAGATAGGGGTAATTTGTTACCGCCTGCGAGTTATAGTTTGGTGCATCAGGTAAAAGGGCGTGGGGTGTTTTCATTTTGTATGTGCCCTGGTGGTTTGGTTGTCCCTGCCGCTACGGCTCCGGGAGAGATAGTAGTCAACGGGATGAGCATGAGCCGACGGGATTCGGAATACGCTAATTCAGGTACTGTGGTGGCAATTGAGCTTGAGGATATTCAACCGTTTGAAAAATATGGTGTTTTATCGGCTTTAGAATTTCAAAAATCAGTGGAACAGCGCATGTTCAATTACGGAGATGGTTCCCAAAAAGCACCCGCTCAGCGCTTGACAGATTTTGTAAAAGGTAAATTATCGGATAGTTTGCCAAATACCTCTTACATTCCGGGTTTGGTGAGTGCGCCATTGCATAATTTGTTACCCCCCTCAGTATATTTGCGTCTAAAAGAGGGCGTGGCTGAATTTGGAAAAATGATGAAAGGCTATTACACTGAAAATGCCAATGTGATAGGCACTGAAAGCCGTACATCCTCCCCAGTGAGGATTCCGAGACATCCAGAAACTTATATGCATGAGGGTTTAGAAGGCTTTTTTCCTTGTGGTGAAGGTGCCGGTTATGCAGGTGGAATTATCTCCGCAGCTATGGACGGACAAAATGTTGCTAAAGGTGTGAGTGCTTATTTAAACAAAAAATAGTGGTGTTTTATGCTGTTTGGATTAAAACAGAAAAACATCTTTTAATATCTCATAAATTTGTATCCAAATTATTTAATAACACAACTAACTTATAATCATTTATTTGTACTTAATAAAAAATAATTATATTTTTACGGATGAAAGACTACA
Organism: Saprospiraceae bacterium; assembly: GCA_031381715.1. Lineage (GTDB taxonomy): Bacteria > Bacteroidota > Bacteroidia > Chitinophagales > Saprospiraceae > JAAFJT01. The sequence goes on along the minus strand of JANMYC010001292.1, from coordinate 1,777 downwards.
TGGATTTACTGGGTCGTATTTTGATGTCAATTATATTTTACTTTGAAGCGTACGACAAAATTTTTTACATGACACCCACTAAAGCCACCATGACTGAGTGGGGCATAACTTGGAATCAGAATATGCTCATTTATGGTTCAGGCTTTTGTTTAATTTTGGGGGCTACATTGATTTTAATCGGTTATAGATCAGGATTTGGTGCATTCCTAATTGCGCTTTATTGGATTCCATTGACAATAATTTTGGATAAATTCTGGGAGATTCCTCTCTCTGAGCATGAAACAAGAAGGAATGTAGCTTTACATTTTATGAAAAATGCTGCGATATTGGGTGGATTATTTTTACTTTTATCCAATGGAAGCGGCAGATTCAGTGTTAAAAAGCTCCTCTCCACCACTAAAGTTTAGTTTTTTTAAAATTGAAATATAAAATAACTTAATAATGGTAAAATTTAAATGGGAATTAAATTCTATTTAACTATTTTTGTAACTAATTATTAAGTAGTTGGGCTAAAATAACTGACAATTTCTTTTAAAGTCTATTTTTAGAAAACGCCTACTTACCTACCGAGATAAAGCTTAAATAGTTGGGCTAAAATAAACACTGCTATCTTTTTAAGTCGGTTCTATAAAATGTAAAAAATACTCCGTTCTGCTCCGCATTTTTTACATTTTACAGCCCGACGATAGCAGTTTTTATTTCTTTACGCCTACTTATAACGATTTTTTTTAACCAACTTTTATTTATTATTTTGGAACTATGAGAGCCGTAATAGTTGAAGATGAGCCAAGTGGCATGAAAAATATCCAAAATCTACTCGCTAAATATTGCGAGCAGGTGGAGGTCGTAGCGACAGCCGAAGACGTGGAGGGAGCTATCAAGATGTTCAATAATCCTGATGTGCAGCCCGATGTTGCTTTCCTTGACATTAGCCTACCCGACGGGCTGATTTTTCAAGTGCTTAATCAGATTAAGGAAGAAGATGAAATAAATTTTGATATTATTTTTATCACAGCTTTTGACCATTTTATGAAAAGAGCTTGTGAATACGCTTGCGTCGGCTACATCAATAAACCAATTGACCCCGACGAACTAAAAGCCGCCGTCAATAGAGTTAAGGCGGGTAATAACAACAAAATTAAAGAGCGAATTGATATTTTTCAGGGGCAACTGAACAACCCAAATGCTTTTGGTAAAATGAGTATTTCTGCCGTTGATGGTATTTATTTCATCGGCATAAAAGATATTGTGCGCTTGGAGGCTGAGGATAATTATACACATATCTACAACAATCAAGGTGAGCGGATGACGGTAGCTAAAACCATAAAATCTTATGAAGAATTATTATCAGGTGTCAACTTTTTTAGAGTGCATAAAAAGCACCTCATTAACTTGAATTACATGAACAAATTCTTGAAAAGTGATAGCTTAGTAGTAATGGATGATAGCTTAAAAATAGAGGTTTCAAGACGAAGAAGGCCCGCTTTTATGGAACTCATGAAACGTTTGCAAGTGGAGATTCAAGAGTTTTAAGCACCGTTCTTTTCTTGTTTTCTAAGAAGCTACTGTACCCCTCAGTATTATCTTAAAATTGATTTTATTTCAAAATAAATAAACTACAAAAATATTTTTTTAATTTTGCAACCAAGTATCATGAACATCCGTTAATTATACATATTTAATTTTAATATTTAAAATTATAAAAATCGTTTACAGATGACTTTTTTTTGTCAATTCTTAATCGTTGATTTTTATGTCTTTAAATATTAATGAAAAT
>JANMYC010001265.1:0-8509 GCA_031381715.1 Saprospiraceae bacterium | reverse complement strand
ACACGAATTACACTAATTTAGATGTTGACAGAATTAGAACGAATGACACTAAAATTGCCCTTAAGGGCAATTTATTCGTGAAATTAGTTCAAATTGTCAACATCTAAATTAGTGTAATTAGTGTAATCCGATGAATTCGTGGTTCAAAATACCTAATATAGCTTTTGTGTGTGGTTTTAAAAATTTTAATATTAAAATTGAAATAAAAAATGAAAAAGTTGGTAATTGGTTTGGTTCTTTTGAACGCGTGGGCAATGGCTTTTGCTCAAAAAAATGAAGGCGTTATTTCTTTTGAAGAAAAGGTGAATATGCATAAAATGATAAAGGATGAAGCTGTGAAAGCAATGGTTCCTGAATTCAGAAGCAGCAAAATGGAATTGTATTTCAGAGGTGACGAATGCCTTTACAAGGCTTCCGAAGATGATGACGAAGCAGAACAAGGAGGCGGCGGTGGTGGCGGTCGAATAATGATGAGGCGACCACAAGCAGAAACTTATCGCAATTTTGCAACTGAACAGCGTGTGGTGCAGCAGGAAGGTGTTGGTAAAAAATACCTAATTGAAGACTCAATCAAGATGTTACCTTGGAAATTGATGGGTGATACGAAGAAAGTATTGAGTTATAATTGCATAAAAGCGACTTATAATGATACGGCTCGTAAGCAGAATATCACAGCATGGTTCACCGAGGATATTGCTCTCACAGCAGGGCCCAGTAGATATGGCTCATTGCCGGGGATGATATTGGCGGTAGATATTAATGATGGTGAAATGATGTGGACAGCCACTAAAGTAGATTTTAAAAAGATAAAAGACGAAGATATTAAAGCCCCAACTAAAGGTGAAAAAATTACGGATGCTGAATTCCGCAAAAAAATGGATGAATTCCGTCAAAAAAATGGTGGTAACGTTCGGATAATGCGGAATTAGCCTGAGTATTCAGCTTAAAATCACTGGTAATTATTGTTGAAACGAATGTGCTTTTTAGTGCTGATAGTCGGTTTTTAATGTAAATAATCTGACCCCCTCAGTATAGTGAGCTTTTATGAGCTGCTATACTGAGGGGGTCTTTTTTTTATGGTACTCTGAGTGCCCAATATGTTAAAACTTGATTTTTTTTGTATGTTTTGTAAAAAATATATGTCTGCATAAAATATTGAAAATCAGGTAGTTAGATGTTTGTATTTTGATTTTTCGTCATAAAATTAAAAAATTTAATAAATAAAAATGCAACATATTTGGCATACTATTTAGAGGGTAGAGACGTGGAGAAAATCTTTACTCAAATCATTTCAGGGCGATGAATTATCAGAACCGGAGATATTTATAAAAGAATACATCCCAATTAGGAATCCAAAATAGAATCTAAAACGAGCAATTTCAATTCATCGTAAAACCATACACATGAGAATCTTACTCACTGCACTAAGCGTATTTCTCCTAACGCAATTTGCTTTTTCGCAAGCTTGTCCTCCGCGACCATCGGCTGCGCCAAAACTTGTCAATAATGACATTTGTATTGGGCAACCCATCTCGGTTCAAAATCTGAGTAATACGAACGGTAATGATTTATACTATATCTGGGACTGGGGCGATGGCAGCAAGCAAGATACACTCCAAACCACGGGTTCTCCGGTACACATATATGAGCGACCTATTAGCGATATGTGTTCGCAGCCCAATGGCGGCTACGTTTATAAAATAAAATTAACGGCTCAAAATAGAGATGGTGGCTGTTTAAGCCACTCCACTACGACGGATGCTTATGCATATTTCAGCCCAATTGCTGATTTTATAGCTCCAAGAGAAGTGTGTATTGACAATGCAGAAGTGGCATTTGCGAATACAACTTGCCCGTTAAACACACCCGGAACTAAGGTAATGTGGAATTTTGGCGACCCTGCTTCAGGAAAATCTGATACTTCTTCGCAAATACATCCACGCCACATATTTTCGGCAACTGGAAGATATACCGTTAATTTGACGGTGACAAGTTTTTGTAATACATCGGTGAAAACGATGGACATTATCGTCAGAGATGCGCCTTCAGCCAGCGGTTCGTTCACTTTGCCTACTTCTACGGTGTGTGCTCCGTATGAATTGACTATTGCGAACAATTCGCAAAATGCTACTGGTAGCACATGGTCAGTCTATCCTGCCTCGGGTTGGGAGTTTGCAAATGGAACGGATGCGACTTCACCGAATCCAGTTGTTCGTTTTCTTCAAAATGGGGAATATACGCTTTCATTACAAATCAACAGTTTATGTGGTACCCGCGATTGGACGAGCAATCAACGAATAGTGGTAAAATCAGCGCCAAAAGTGGCTATGGATACGCTTGTGGGCAGTTGTGTTCCTTTTGATTTAAAACCTGTGGGGCAGGTGGTGAATGATGGTGGATTGCCCCCTCAGTATTTATGGACTATATCAGGTGGTTCGAGAGCCAGTGCAACAACTTTAGACCCTGGAAGTATTACTTTCCCGATAAAAGGTACATTTCCAATAAAATTTAAAGCAACAAATAGCTGTGGAGAAGATTCAGTAACCCGTTTTTTAGCGGTTAGAGATAGAATTGAAGTCGCTTTTACCGATGTAAAAGACACGCTGTGTAATTCTGAAACTGCTGTGCAAATGAAAGCATTGCCTTCTGGTGGTGTTTGGAGTGGCGCGGCAATATCGGGGGCGGGCGTATTTAATCCCTCGGTAGCGGGTGTGGGCTCTTACAGTCTTACTTACACAGTTACATTTGGTGCTTGCAGCGATAGAAAAGATACTTTAGTGAGAGTTTTCGGAACGGCAGTTAACGGCGGACCCATTCAAGCGGCGTGCGGCAATGAAGCTGTACCAATGGTATTGAAAGGTGCTGCTCCACTGGGTGGTAAATGGACGGGCACTGGTGTGACAGATAGCTTAAATGGCATTTTTAATCCCGGAGCATCGGGCGTTGGTACATTCACTTTGACATACAGTTATCAAGAATCTGCTTCAAAATGTTTAAGTTTTGCAACTAAAGAGGTGACTGTACACCAGCCACCAACGGCAGTAATTGACTCCTTTCCTTCATTTTGTATTAATGATGGAAAAACATTCAAACATAGTTCGATAAGGTCAGTGAGTTATAAATGGCAGTTTGGTGATGGTGATTCTACGAATATTGAAAACCCTTCGCATGCTTATAAAAATAGTGGAAAATATACCACCAAACTAATGATTACAAGTGCTGAAAATTGTAAGGATACTACTACGAAATCTCTTACAGTATCAGCACCTCCTACGGCAGATTATACTGAAAGCGTAAATGAAGGATGTACTCCATTGACCGTTGTTTTTAACAATAATAGACCGGATAGTAATACAGTATATACTTGGGATTTCGGTCGTGGTAGAACGGTGACAAGTACCAATCCTGGTGTTATTGTTTTTGATAATAGCAGTGATAAAGATACTATTTATCGTGTGGTAATGAAAGCTGAAACACCCGGCTGCGTGGCTTCTTTTGATTCATCTCAGTTGACGGTTTATACAAAGCCACGGGCAAATTTTGCCGTGGATTTGGGCTCTGGTTGTTCACCTTTGAAAGTAAGTTTTTCTAATGTTTCAACGGGTTCACCTCGTTCTTACTATTGGAACTTTGCAAACGGTATTACTTCTAATGTTATCCAACCTGTTTCACAGACATATTACACCGACACGACTTATCGAGATTATAACATTCAACTTATCGCCACAAATACCTGCGGTAATGATACAATGAATAGAAAAGTGACGGTTACACCATCTACGGTAAAAGCCTTCTTTGGTATAGATCGTACTGAGGGGTGCTCCCCACTGACGGTGAATATTTCCAATGCTTCAAGTTATGGCTCAAAAGTAAGCTTTGATTTGGGCGATGGAACGGTGACCAATACCGAAAACTTTGATTATACTTTCACAAGACCCGGTACTTTTAAAATAGTACAAAAAGCAGTTGGTGGAGGTTGCGGACAGGATTCAGTGGAGCGTATCGTAAACGTGTGGGCAACCCCCTCAGTAGAATTTACTTATTCGCAGTTCAACGCTTGTAAAGATAGACGCGTTCAGTTTAAACAAAAGACCTCACCTAATGTAAGCGTTTGGTGGACTTTTGGAGATGGCGAGGAATCGGGTACGCACGACCCATTGCATGATTATGGTCGCTCGGGTACATTCCCCGTTAAGTTAGCGATAGAAGACATATCTCATGGCTGTAAAAATGCTGATTCGACTATTATAGATGTACGGTCGCCATTGAAATTTAAGATAGATTCTGTGAAACATTCAGGCTGCTTTGGTATCAATACGGGAGCTATAGTAATACGCAGAGGTGATGTTACGGGTGGTATCCCAACGTATGAATTTTCTATCAATGACCCGACATTCTCAGACCTTAATAAATCAGGTATTTTCTCGAATCTAAAAGGGCGTGACAATTATGTGGTATATGTACGAGATAGAGTAGGCTGTGTGGATACAGCGTCGGTTTATATCAAAGGTTTCCCGCCACTCGGCTTGGATGCAGGTAAGGACAGAGAAATTGACTTGGGCGATAGTACCCAAACTTTTGTCACCACCAATGCTTATAAACCATTGGATTTGAAATGGACTCCAGCTTCGTCAGTAAGCTGTGATACCTGCGAAAACGTGTGGCTCAAACCGATCGAAACCACTACATACATCGTTTCGGCAAAAGGACCAGAAGGTTGTACCGAGAAAGCAAGGGTAACCGTAAGGGTTGCATCCAATAGAAAAGTATTTATTCCGAATGTATTCACGCCGAACAGTGATGGAAACAACGATTATTTCTATCCATTTACAGCTCGAAACGTGAATAAAATCAATTACATGCGCGTTTTCAATCGTTGGGGTGAAATGGTTTTTGAGGGCAAAGATTTTCAACCCAATGAACAACAATCAGGTTGGGATGGTAAGCATAAAGGTACAAATCTCGCACCCGATGTGTACGTGTATGTATTAGAGGTTGAACTAAAAAATGGTATTACGGAAATATACAAAGGCGATGTAACGCTGATGAAATAAAGTTGATTAATTTAGAATGATGAGGAGTAGCCGTAACAAGCTACTCCTTTTTTGTTTTTACCGCATAAGGGTAAAAAAGAAGACAATCTATTGATCCAACCAACTTTTAAATTCCTGCACTTTTTCACGGCTTATTAAAATATCTTCTTTATCTGGTGGGTCTTTTAGCACTACTTTTAAGCGGCTATTGGAATATGAAATGACATCTTTTATGGCATCAATGGCTGATATAAAGGTTCTATTGAGCCTAAAAAAGCGGTTGGGCGTCAATAAAGTATCTAATTCCTCCAATTTGTAATCAATCGGGTATTTTCTGCCGTTGAGGTGTTTGAGCCAAGTGATTTTGTTTTCACTGTAAAAATAAGCTACCTCTTCCACCGTAATCGCCGATAAATGGTCGCCTATTTTAACCATAAAACGCGATTTATACTGCTTATGCGTTAGGGATAACATCAACCGTTGCATGGTTACCAAATCAGGCGAGGGCGGAGTAGGAGAGTCGCCCCCCCTCAGTACAGAAAGCTTTTCAAAAGCTTTTTTAATATCATCGACCCCAAAAGGCTTTAATAAATAATCAATAGAATTGACCTTAAAAGCATCGATGGCGTATTGATTAAAAGCAGTTGTAAAAATGACGGGACAGGCTACTTTCGCTTGTTCGAATATTTCAAAGCTCAATCCATCCGCCAATTGAATATCAAAAAAGGCAATATCGGGCGCTGGATTTTCATTGAACCATTCCACGGATGTTTTCACGGAATCCAAGCGAGCGACCACTGAAATGGAGGCATCAAAGCGTTTGAGCATGAACTCAAGTCCTTCCGCAGCTAAATATTCATCTTCAATTATGACCGCTTTCATTTAAAATTTTGGGTATTTTGACTATAAAATGGTGTTTGTCTTCGGTGATTTCTACTTTTTTATTCGATAAAATACTGTATTGCGCACTGATATTTTCTAAACCAAAGCCAGTGGATTCCAATACATTGTTTTTAAGTTGTATATTATTCTTCAAAACTATAAAATTAGCCTCTTCGGATAGCTCTATACTGAGGGGGTGCGCGTTAGAGGCTTCATTGTGTTTGAGTGCATTTTCAATCAGCATTTGTAGGGTTAGAGGTGCGATTTTAATATTGTCGGGCTCTATTTTTTTATTAAAAATGAAACTATCGCCAAATCGTATTTTCATTAAAAAAACATACGCATCCAATTCTTCCAATTCCTCGCTCAGTGATACCACCTCTTTGTCTCGCGTTTGTAACACATAGCGATAGACTTTTGATAGTTGATTGATGAATTTTTCAGCCAAATCAGCATCTTTGTGCACCAAAGTAGATAAAACATTAAAGCTATTGAACAGAAAATGTGGGTTTATCTGCGCTTTAAGTATTTCGTACATGGCGGATATTTGCTCTTTTTTAAGCCTTTCTGCTTCAATTGCTGCCATTTTCCAATTTGTTAAAAATTGACCACCGTGCACAAAACCAGACACAGTGAGGGTAATTAAAAAAGTGTAGAGAAATGAAATAAATCTTAAATTTTTATAAAAATCTGACCAGTTATTGAACCCATATTTGATAGTATGCCAGAGAAAAACAAAGAAAACCCAAGCCAAAAACGTATAAAGCGCAGTTGCAATAAGGCTGATGATTAAACGCTTTCGAGAGCTTTCGGTCCACGGAAACTGGATATTTAGCCAATCCGCCAAAAAGCCATTCCCCAACCACATAATGGTAAAACTCGCACCCAACAATACAAATTCCTTTAAAAGTGCTTGAAAATTATATGCATTAGTGTTGCCAATTGTGGCTAGAAAGGTTAAACCGCCACCGCCTACAAAGAATATCTGCCCGATTATGCTCAAGGCTTTTCGGAATTCAGGATAATTTTTATGGACTTTTGTTGTTGTCAAAACAGATTTATTTTAATAAAACACCTTAAAAAACAAAGAAACGGAAAGTGCCGAAGATTCAAAAACTTAATGTTCGTTTTATTGAAAATTAGGACATTGTCAGCTCGGGTTGGGCTGTTTTTTCCTGCTTTTTATTCTGACCCAATAATCGACGTTTCCAATAAATCTGTAAAGGCAAAATAAGTAAAGTGGGCCCAAACCATTGAATATACCACGGTAAAAAATGAGCCGAATTGACCGTAAAAGCCGTGGTAGAAGCCGTGAAAGCACCCAGCATAGTACCAACGTGAAAGTGCAACCATTCCATTTTAGAGACATTTTCAGGATGCAGGAATTTTTGCAAATTCTCTTTTACTGACATCAAAGAGCCTATCCCGAACACAGTAAAAAGTACAGGAATTGCCACTTCAGAAGGATGCGAAATATAGCTTTTTGCAGCCATCCCTATCATCCAAACGGCAAATAGACCCAATATAGTGGTATAAATAAAGTCAAATCGCTTGACTGTACTGCCTTTCATTATCTGGATAGCGCGCACGCCTCTAAAAATATTGGCATAAACGAGTATTGAAATACCCAATAAAAAGACATAAAATACTTGCTCACTGTGTCTGAAATAGCCAACAATAGCTGAAATACAGACGTAATTCATCGCAAAAAAGAATATTTTACCAGATATGATATGTAAACGCGTTCTTTTGCTGTTGGCGAAAATAGCAATGGGACCCGTAATGAGAGTCAAAACGCCCGCTAATACATGGAGAATTAAATGAAGATTAACTAAAGTTGCCATTTGTCTTATATTTTAATGAAAATGATTAAATCCTGTTTGATACATCAAAATTCACTTAAAATACTGAGGGGGTAAAATGGAACTATCCGAAATGGCGAGTAGAGGGAGTGAAATGCAGAAAATGATGCTTGAAATTATTTTTTACATTAAGAATTATTTTGGTATTTATGATAGTTGAGGGTTTTGCTTTAAAGTAGAGATGAATAAGGGGTTAAAATGTGCATTTTAACCCCTTATTTGTTCCTAAATTAGTGAATGAAAGTAATTGTGAACAGATATAATTCGCCTAAAGCTTCCACTTTAGTGGTCATTACCAATCTTTTTTTATCCACGGATACGATTTCCATGGGGTCTTGAATATTTCCTTGCGACATTGTGAAGGTATTGCCTGTTAATGTCCAATCGTAAGTGTTATTTTTTGATTCATTGTAGCACTCAACGCCGCGTCTGTAGAGTGCTTTATTGCCTTTTTTGATAAAAAGCGTATCATCCAAAGAGCAAATAGGCATTTCGGGGACGATTTCGGTGCTCATAACACCATCATTATTGGTGTCACAGGGCTTATCAGACGTTACTCTGTAAAGCTTCCATCCGCGCGAGTCCGTGAGGGCTTCCAAATTTATGGTTTTATCCAGGGGTGCAGCGGCAGGGGTATTTGCTGTGCTAATCAAACTGTCTTTAAAACTGATTCCAGATATTAAGAGGCAAGATATAGCAATTGAAATGAATAGTTTCATGGTTCAAATTTTA
>JANMYC010001256.1:0-3338 GCA_031381715.1 Saprospiraceae bacterium | reverse complement strand
ATCAACTGGCTTTCGATACTAAAAACATCAAAGGTAAAATTGATTTTGACCAGCAATTGGGTAAATTTAAAGCCAATTCAGATGATATCCAGACGTATATGCCCGGTGTAAAATACAAAACATCCATCAACGAATTTGACTGGAATCTGAAAGAAGAGCAAATTATCTTCAAATCAGATGGTCAAAATGCGACTTTCCTTTGCGTTGATAAAGAGCAAGATTCACTTCAATATACTGGAAATAGAGCCACATATGATTTGAAATCCAACGCCTTGAAAGTAGGTGGAGTGCCTTTTATTCGGACTTGTGATGCTTTTATTTATCCAGCGGGCGAAAATGTGCAGGTAGAATTAGGCGGTAAAATAGCGACTTTGACGGATGCGAAAATTGTGGTGGATACGATTACTAAAAACCACGTTATTAATAAAGTTACCGTTAATGTAAAAGGTAAAAAACTATTTGAGGGTTCTGGATATTATGAATACAATATTGCCAATAAGCAGCAAGAAATTAAATTTGATAATATTACAGGTCAGCGGGTAGGTAAGGGTCAGCGCTCTGAGAAAAAGACTGAAACGCGCGCCACAGGTGAAGTCACGCAAGAGAATGAGTTTAAAATAGATTATAAAACCACTTTTAAAGGCAAAATTTCACTTTTTTCAAACTCTAAAAACCTGCAATTTGAAGGTTTTGCAAAATTGGATTTAGAAAACTTACCCGACAAGCAATGGTTTAGTCTCAACTGCTTTGCCGATAAAAGTGATTTAGCTATCATCTACAAAACGCCTAAAAATGAAGGTGGTGAACCCTTAGAAACTGGTATTTTTATCAGTAAAGAAAACAGTGCTGCTTATCCGAGGGCGATGATGCCTTTATTTTTCAGAAGAGACAGAGCCATTATTGATGTCAAAGGGCTGCTCAAATACAATCCTAAAACGGATGAACTCATTTGCGGCGACTCCGCTAAAATCTTACATGGTTCACCCCGAGGCGATAAATTTGTTTTTAATAATAAAAATAGTGCAGTCAATGCTGAAGGTAAGTTGAATTTAGGTTCCAGCTTAAAATATGTCACTTCAATGGCAGCGGGAAGAGCCAAAACACTTTTTTTAAAGCCAACTGATGAAGCTACAGATACGTCAGGCGTAAAAGGCAGTCCCCTCAGTATAGAAGCCATGATTGGCTTAAATATGCTTATTCCCGAAAAATTGCTTAAAATTATGGCACTCGATATTCAAAATGGTAGTTTTGATGTGACTGATGTAGATTATAATAAAGATGATTTTGCTGAAAAAGCCTTGACTGAGTTCGTAACAGACAAAGATGATTATCAAAAAGTAATCACCAATATGAAAAGTAAAACGCTTGAATTACCCGATAAATACAATAAAAATAACTTTTTATTCAGTCGAGTGCCCATGAAATGGAATCAAGAAACGCAAAGTTTCGTTTCCAACGCCAAGCGCGTGGATTTAAATAGTATTGCGGGCAACACAATCAATAAGCAAGCAACAGCTTTCATTGAATATCGTATGCCATCAAATGAAGATGATAGGGTATATGTGTACATCAAAACTTCAAATGACTTGTTTTACTTTTTTGGTTATCAAAGAGGCATTTTAAGTATTACGTCCAACAATCCGAGAATTGAAGAAGAATTCAATAAAATAAAGCATAAAGAGCGTATTATAAAAATGGCTGATAATCAACCTTTTGAAATGCAATGGGTTGAAAATGGCACGGCTGAAATGTTTGTCAGAAGAGTAACAGGTGCTCAAAAATAAGGGAATTCGATTTTTATTTAAAAAATAGCCTTTTGAACGTATAATTGTCAAAAGGCTATTTTACTTTGCAGCCAAACTCTGTGTTCTCACGATAATTAAAATGACACCGGTTAATATCAAAGTCAATGTTAAAAGATAAAAGGAAAATTCTCATATTAGCTCCTCACACCGATGACGGCGAATTTGGTTGCGGAGGCACTATCAATAAGCTCATAAGCGAAGGCGCCGATGTCTATTACGCTGCCTTTTCTGCTTGTGAACAGTCTGTTTTACCGCAATTTCCTAAAGATATTTTGATAAAAGAAGTAAAAGCTGCCACTCAAGTTTTAGGTATTCCGCCCCAAAATTTACTGCTTTTTAAATACGATGTGCGCACTTTCAACTTTCATCGGCAAGCCATTTTAGATGATATAATTCGTTTGCGCAATGATATTCAACCCGATTTGGTTTTTACCCCCTCAGTAAATGACATTCACCAAGACCATGCGACCATATCCAATGAGGCAGTTCGGGCATTTAAATTCACCTCCATTTTATGCTATGAATTACCTTGGAATAATTTTAATTTTACAACCACATGCTTTTTCGAATTAGATGAAAAACATATTGCTACAAAAGTAAATGCTTTAAAAGAGTACCAATCGCAAGCCCATCGCCCGTATGCGGATGAGGATTTTATCCGTTCATTGGCGCGTATTCGAGGCGTACAAATTGGTAAAAAATACGCCGAAGTTTTTGAAATGGTGCGGTGGATTATGTGATCAGTGATTGGTGATGAATGATGAGTGATAAGTTATGAATTGACGCATAATCACCAATCACTCATCACCAATATCACTCATCACCAATCACCAATCACTCATCACTCATCACCAATCACTCAAGTAAAATGATAAATATTCTAATGACAGGGGCAGGTGCGCCGGGCGGCATCGGTATTTCAAAATGTTTAAAAGAAGATAAAAATATTAATCTCTTTGTCAGTGATGCCAATCCAACTGCAAATGGTCGTTTTTTAAATAAAGACAGATTTTTGTTGACTGAAAAAGCTACGAATGACCGTTTTGTACCACAAATTTTAGATATTTGTCAGAAAAATGACATAAAAATCATATTTCCATTGGTCACTTTAGAGCTTTTTAAATTTGCGGAGCATAAGGAACTGTTTGAAAAAGAGGGAATTAAAGTCATCGTTTCGGATAAAAACAACCTCGATATTGCCAATAATAAAAGCCGATTGTACGAGCATCTTTCAAAGCAAGGAATCTTTACCCCTCAGTATAAAGTCGTTCCTAAAGGTGATTTTGATGGTTTTATTGAAGCAGTTGAAGATTTGGGCTATCCCGAAAAAGCCGTTTGCATGAAGCCTTCGGTTTCAAATGGCAGCCGAGGAGTGCGCATTATTGATGATTCGGCGGATAAATTTGATTTGCTTTTTAATCAAAAACCGAATAATCTCTACATTTCATTTGATGAAATCCTCGCTATACTGAGGGGTAAAGGTTTTCCCGAATTATTATTATCCGAAGTTTTACCGTTTGAAGAATATACGAT
>JANMYC010001253.1:0-1532 GCA_031381715.1 Saprospiraceae bacterium | reverse complement strand
CCCGCTTGAAATTGCAAAAACTACTGACTCAACTCTCTCAAGTAGGCGTTAGCAATACTGACCACCTCATAGGTTTACTTAAAATATTGAACTTAATAACCGCCTCCAAGGACTTAACCCCTATTTCAGATGCAGTATTCTCGGACACGCTTTACGCCGAAAAAGATGCTCTGCGCATCAATCGCATTTATACCTACGTGATTGAGCATTTTGATGAAGAAATATCCTTAGAAACCATTGCTGAAGTGGCCAATATCAGCCCCAATTCATTTTGTCGCTATTTTAAAACCAAGACCCAAAAAACTTTTTCCCAATTTTTATTGGAAGTACGCATCGGTCACGCCTGTAAAATGCTCATTGAAAATCAAAAATCCATCGGTCAAATATGCTATGCGTGTGGTTTCAATACGTTGTCAAATTTTAATCGGTATTTTAAAAAAATTAAAAACCAAACTCCAAGTGAATTTATGAAACAGTTTAATTAAGGCGTTTTTTAAGCTAAAAGTACTCAAATACTGAGGGGGTGCCATTAAAATCATCGCTCGCAACGAGCACATTATTTGAGATTATTTTTCAGAGACATTTAACTTTTCCTAATTTTTTTCTGTTTTAAAAGTAATTGCTTTCCTTTGTGTTAGCCGATTTTTTATTAAAAAATGAAATATCTAATCTTTTATCACCATAAAAAATACAATAATGCGTCATTTACTCTCACTTTTAGCGCTAATAACAATTTGCTCTCATTCATTACAAGCGCAGGAACTGTATATTCCACGGGATATTCAACAAGCTTATAAAAAAGGGACTCGCTCGATGGACGGCAAGCCTGGAAAGAATTATTGGCAAAACCATGGCCGGTACAATATCAACATCACAGCTACACCACCCGACCGCAAAATCAAGGGCAGTGAAACGATTATGTACATCAATAACAGCCCCGATACATTAAAAAGTCCCGTTATAAAGCTTTTTTTAAATATCCATAAAGCTGGAGCACCAAGGGACGGCGGTGCTTCGGCTGATTATCTCAACGAGGGCGTAATCATTGATGCTGTGAGTGCTAATGGGCAGGCTATCAAATGGCAGGATAACCCATTTGTATTCACCAATCGTCCACTGAAGTTGCCGAAAGTACTTCTCCCGCATGACTCCGTGTTATTGTCATTTGATTGGCATTACGATATTTCTTTGGAGAGCAATCGAGAAGGAAGATTGGACTCAACCACTTACTTTTTGGCTTATTTTTATCCAAGAGTTGCCGTTTTTGACGATTATGCCGGCTGGGATAAAATGCCTTTTACGGATGGTAAAGAATTTTACAGTGATTTTAATGATTATAAATTGACTGTAAACACACCTAAAAACTACGTGGTATGGGCTACCGGAGATTTGCAGAACCCAAAAGACGTTTTACAAGCTGATTTTTTAGTAAAATATCAAGCGAGTTTGACGTCTGATAGCATCATCCATGTCGCTACTCAATCGGATATGGACAACAAAAAAGTAACTACCCAAAATGAGATGAATAGTTG
>JANMYC010001223.1:0-11374 GCA_031381715.1 Saprospiraceae bacterium | reverse complement strand
AGAATGATGCCTTATTCATTACGCTTACTTTTTTACCGCAGCTTCGCCCTTTTCTTTTGCAACTCAAAAGCGATTTTACGAAATTCGATTTCCGCAATTATCAGTTTTTGAGAACGGGGTCGAGCATTCGTTTGTATCATATTCTGAAACAATACCTTGGGAGGAGACAAAGAGATGTAGTTGTAGATATTGAGGAATTAAAAGCCATGTTGGGCGTTTCTGAAAAATATGAACTTTACGGACACCTCAAAACCCGTGTCTTGGACGAGGCACAACGGCGATTGGCTGAAACCACCGACATTAAATTTACTTATGATGAAATAAAATCTGGGAAAAAAGTAACTGCTTTGCGCTTTCACATTTCAGAAAATCAGCCAAAGACATTATCTTTTAATGTTGAAAAGAGCACCCCCCTCAGTACAAAACCCACTGAAACGCCTAATAACGGGGTTTCAGAAACGATTGCTAAAAAATTTGGCGTATCAGCGAATATGCTTAAAAAGCTTTTAGATGAGTTTTCAGACGAAGATATCCAGAAAGCCATTCGGGTTACTCAAGCAGCCGTTGATGAGGGTAAAATAAAAGGAAGCCCTGCGGGATTTTTTGTTCAAGCGGTGAGAGTGGGCTATACGGATGCGTTGGAGGAAAAATCTTTACAACAGAAAAAAATAAAGATACAAGCTGATAAATTGAAAACGGCTGAATCTGAAATTCAGAAAATTAAAACAACTCAACAAAAACAGGATTTTGAGAAGGAAAGAGATATTATTTTTAGAGAACTTGCCAACGATGCAGATTTAAAAGAACGCGTTTTGGAGCGCATAAAACGCACTATACTGAGGGATACTTACGATGCGCAAAAATCTTTTGAAGAAAATTGTAAAAAGCCATCCTTCGTAGCAGCGGTGATGAATATGGCTAAAACGATTAAAAGCGAATAAACAAAATTGTTTGCATTTGTGTACGAATCAACAATTATACACAAATTTAAACAAAATTGATTTTAAAAATAGTTGTGTTACCTTTTTCAGAACGATGTGTGTTGAGAGAAAACTTAAAATTATGGTGTGTCAAAATATCTCTAATCAAGGTTAATCCAATTCCCTGACCATACGTTTTAGTGCTGAAAAAAGGCGAAAATAGCAGCTTTTCAACTTGTGGAGGAATGCCTTTCCCCGTGTCTTCAATTTCAAGTTGATTCTCATGGCTATTGGTTCGGATAGTGATTATGCCTTTTTTACCAATTGCCTCCATCGCGTTTTTAAAAATATTGATAAAAACTTGCTCCATTTGCGGAATATCCGCTTTGATTGAAATAGGCTGCTCAAATGTCTGTTCAAATACAAATTGAATATCCCTTTGTTGGGCTTTGTATTCCATCAATTGCGCCGTTTTTTTCAATATTTCAACTAAGTCAAAAACCTCTTTCCGAGGCTCTGGCAAGCGAATGACATCGGCAAAATTGCGCATGAAAAGGCTCAGATGGTCATTGCGTTCAATGGCAATTTTAAGTGCTTCATTAGTGGCTGGGCTGGCTTCGTTGAGTTGCACGGTGGTATCTAAAATGGAATTAACGGCTCCGATAGAATTATTGACCTCGTGCGCCATCATGCGAATCACCTTGCCGTAAGCCTGTTTTTCAGCTTCTAAAATCTCCATGGTCAGTTCCTCAATCATCACAAAAGACCTCGGAAAGCCTTTATCTATAAATTCGGCTTTTTGTATTTTATATTTTTTGACCCCCTCAGTATTGAGCGTTTGAGAATCCCCTTTTTTCATATTTCTAATAAAATCCATGAAAAAAACGCGCTGTGATGTGGGAATTATCGCCGTTGCTTTGGGGTTCATAGTCGTTATTTTACCGTCAAAATCCAATATCACAATGCCAGTAGGGGAGGTTTGGATGAGTTTTTCAAGGAAAAAATGCTGTTCTTGTTGCAAGGTGCGCTCTGTGCGAAGCTGGTCAATCATTGAGTTATAGACCTTGATGAGTTCATCCATTTCGTATTTGCCCGTTTTGGTGAACTTTATATTAAAATCCTTATCTCGAAGCGCGTCAATACCCGTCATCAATAGATTCAACGGCGCAATCAACTCCGTGTAAAGCGACCAACAAATCATCAATGAAATGATAATAAAAAACTCCGATGCAATAAAAAGCAACTTATTTTCACGGAAAATATAAAATGACAAAGCAATGGTCACGGCATGAATGACGAAGATAAAAAAGATGAACTTGGTGCTGAGCCTCATAATTTTATGGAATATATTTTTTGTTTAAAATTAAGATAATTTATGCAAATAAGGCAGCGAGTCAGGAATTATCGCACATTAACATTTATTTTCATACTAAGACTTGACTTTTTCAATAAAAGCCCCCAACTTTGATATATCCAAAGGGGCTATCAACCCAGAGATTCAGCAGAATAAAGTAACTGAATCAAATAAAACAAGCCGAAGGTCGCTTATGCCACTTTCGGCTTCTTGCTTTTCGGAAAAAACGGCAATGTATAACACTTAGAACTTCCAAAGTGAAATATGCGTTTTTAGGATATAATTTCAGTAATTTTGTAAATTGCATCATTAAAATCAATCAATCACCGTCATATTTATCTTTCTTATGGAACTCTACGGTAAAATTTTGCTTTTCGCTATGCCCGCCTTCCTTTTTTTCGTTTTATTGGAAAAAGGCTATGGTATTTTGGTCGGTAAAGATACGCTACGAAATATGGATATGATTTCGAGCTTAAGTTCGGGCATTACCAATGTCGTTAAAGATGTATTGGGCTTAAGTATTTCGATACTGACTTATGGTTGGTTGGTGAAGCATATTGCTATTTTCACGATTCAAAATACGTTTATTGTTTATTTGATTGCCTTTATTGTGCTTGATTTTCAAGGATATTGGACGCATCGTATCGCTCATAAGGTCAATTTTTTTTGGAATAAACACGCCATTCATCACAGCAGTGAAGATTTTAATTTGGCGTGTGCTCTGCGGCAAAGTATTTCCTCTTTCATCAACCTTTTCACGTTCTTTTTAATTCCAGCGGCTATTTTGGGTGTGCCACAGCAGGTGATTGCGATTGTTGCTCCCATTCATTTATTCGCCCAATTTTGGTACCATACGGAACACATTAATCGCATGGGCTTTCTTGAAAAAATCATTGTTACGCCCTCGCATCACCGTGTTCACCATGCTATCAATCCGCAATATATGGATAAAAATTATTCTCAAATATTCATCCTGTTCGATAAATGGTTTGGCACTTTTCAAGAAGAATTGCCTGAAATACCGCCTGTTTATGGCATTACACGCCCTGCGGCGACATGGAATCCCATTAAAATCAACTTTCAGCATCTTTGGCTTTTGATAAAAGACGCTTGGTTTGCCACTGATTGGCGCGATAAATTTCGCATTTGGTTCATGCCCACGGGATGGAGACCAGCGGATGTTGAAGCGCGTTTTCCCGTTAAAAAAATTGAAGATCCTTATCATTTCGAGAAATATGAAACCAAAGCTTCACCAGCTCTAAACGCTTGGACTTGGGTGCAATTTATGTGGGTGACAGTCCTTGTCTTCTACTTTTTTGGCAATATTGGGCGCATTGGCTCATCGAATGTATTCATTTATGGCGGTTTTATTTTTTTATCGGTGTACAGTTATACCGAATTGATGGATAGAAATCGCTTTGCCTTGGCTTGGGAAACTATAAAAAATGTAACTGGTTTAGGGCTGCTTTATTCCATGGGTGATTGGTTTGGAGCAAGTGAAATACTGCCTTTTTCAACAATGATTGTAATTGGCTTCTTTATTTTATCCACTATTATTACTGCGTATTTTGTCTTTTTTGAATTTAAAAATGATGGTGAAACGTCTAAAAATATGAATTTGAGCGTTTGATACTGAGGGGGTCTGTAATTTTGATTTTTGAATAGATTTCCTTATTTTTGTTTAAAATATATAAAGATGAGTGCAGCAGAAGTTGAAAAAATTGATAAAAAGAAAACGGTAAGAAAAATCCCGGAATACCTAATTTGGGAAGTTCTTGACGGTCAACCTCTGTACCGCCGAGGCTATAAAGATGTCTTGAGAAAACTGAAAACTTTTGAAGAAATTATGGGAACAAGTAGTTACCAATCACTAATTAGCGATTATATTATTAAAATTTTACACCGCCAATTAGACGATGAAAAATATGATGTATTGGCTTCGGAAATAGGCGTTCATCTGACACATAGAAATAATTTATCAAACGATATCGCCATATATCCGCTTTTGTCAGCCGATAAAATTACTAAAAAATACACGAATTTCCCTGCTAAAATTGTTATTGAAATAGACATAGATATTGACCCTTCTACCATTAAAGATATTGATTATTTAAATAGAAAAACACAAAAATTACTTGATTTTGGTGTTGAAAAAGTAATTTGGGTTTTAACAAGTATAAAAAAAGTTATGGTTGCTACATCTAATAAGCCTTGGCTTATGGTGGAATGGACTCAAGACATTGAGATTTTAGATGAAATTTCTTTCAATATTCAAGCTTTTTTGGATAAAAGAGGCATAAATCCTGATACTGTTTAACATTATTCCTCTTCGCTATACGGTATTTCAAATTTCTCTAATCGCCGATACAGTGCCGAGCGGGTCAAACCCAACGATTTCGCTACCCGCGTTATCTTTCCTTTATGGAAATCCATGGCGCGTTGTATCATTTTTATTTCCATTTCTTCTAACGTCATGACGCCTACTTCGGGTAGGGCAGAGGCTGTTGCTCGTGATACTGAGGGGGTATATTGTGCTTGAAAATCAGTCAGTTGTAGCGTTTCAGAAGCATTCGTTAAAACAGTCCTTTCCACCAAATTTTTTAATTGCCGAATATTGCCGGGGAGAGGCAAACCTTTTAACCATGACATTGCTTCACTCGAAATACTGAGGGGTTTTGCATATATTTCACTCAGATTTTTAATAAAATGATTAACCAAGTGCGGAATGTCATTGGGTCGTTCGCGCAAAGCAGGAAGTTTTACCATTATCAGATTGATGCGATACAGTAAATCCTCACGGAATTGATTTTTTAAAACCATTTCCTCCAAGTTGCGATTGGTGGCACACACCACGCGCACATCTAAGGTTTTAGTGCGGCTGCTGCCGAGCACTTCATAAGTTCTATCCTGCAAAACGCGCAGCAATTTTACTTGACTTGAAAAATCCAAATCACCTATTTCGTCCAAAAAAATAGTGCCTTTATTCGCCGTTTCAAAACGCCCCGTGCGGTCGTAACGAGCGTCTGTAAACGCCCCGCGGATATGTCCGAACATTTCAGATTCAAATAAACTCGTGGAAATACCGCCTAAATTAACCTTTATAAAAGGCTTTTTAGCTCTCAAACTATTTTGATGTAGGGCCTCTGCTATCAATTCCTTACCCGTGCCGCTTTCGCCCATTATTAAAACCGAGGCATCAGTAGCAGCAACCCGACCAATAGTTTCCAATATTCTTAAAAATGCGGGGTCTTCGCCGATGATATGGCTGAAATCGTATTGTGAATCGAGTTTTTTACGGCTCAATACTGAGGGGGTAGGCGATAATCCTTTAGTATGCTGCTTTTCATTTAAATTTAAAACCGTGCGGATAGACTGCATCAGATGCTCATTTTGCCACGGTTTATTGATAAAATCAGATGCCCCGAGTTTCATTCCTTTTACCGCCAAATCAATAGAAGCCCAACCCGTAATGAGGATAACGGGTAGGGTAGGGTTCTTTTTTTTAATGGCATTCAAAAGTTTTAATCCATCCTCGCCCGTGGTTTCGTTGGAAAAATTCATATCTAAAAGTACCAAACTGACTTCATTTTGCCGTAAAAAATCCATGGCTTCAGTCGGAGTAGATACAGATGAAGCGGGGATGCCTTCCTTTTTCAATAAAAGAGAAATGGAGGTTCTGATGGCAATATCGTCGTCAATAATGAGTATCATATCAGTTTTTAATTATAAACTCCACTCGTCTATTGAGTGCCCGTTCTTCCTCCGTTTTGGGATTGGCAATAAACGGTTCATTTCCGCCAAATCCTTGAAATGTGATACGATTCTCCGGAATGCCTTTACTCATTAAATAATCCGCCACGCCTTTTGCTCGGTTGATAGACAATTCCATATTTTTTTCAGCATCACCCATGACATCGGTGTGCCCTTTGAGTTCTATTTTAGCTTTTACATTCTTTTTAAGAAAATCAGCCACTTTATCCAGTCGCTCGACGGAATTATCAGTCATTTTATTGATACTTCTGATAAAAAACACTTGTTTAACGTCCAAATTTTTATCCATTTTATCAAAAACAGATATTGGATTGGCCGGTTTGGTTTTGATAACTGGCTTTATAGTAGGGCTTGCTACTTTGGGTTTTGCGGGTGGCGTAGGACTTTTTGAAGCAATATCGGGTGGTTTTGGCAATTGAGGAGTCGTTTGAGGTTGATACAAATAGGTATTAGGTACGGGTTTGAAATTTTTATACGAAAAGGTTTTAGCATCCTGCACTTGACTGGGTAATTGCCACAAAACCTTAACTTCTCCTTCACGCATAGCGTTGAAATATTCTACTTTTATGGTGTAGGTTTTATTGGCTTCAAGGTTAATGCTGTTTGAAAAATCGCCCATATCGTGCAAATCCCACGCATTTATTAAAGGAATATCATTGACCCATAGGCGAATGCCATCGTCCATTTTAGCTGAAAAAAGATATTTCCCCGTTTCAGGAGCGAGTAGTTTACCGATCCATCGCACGGAGTAGTAAGAATCATTAACCACACCTTTTTGAGGCCCCTCATGTCCCCAATAAAAATCAATTTTTGAATCCACGCGAGTGAGCACCTTTTTCTCAAAATTAGTCCCGTTGTAGTATTCTCCAATCAGCCCATCTTGCGCCGAGAGTATGGCTGCAAGGCAAATTAAAAAGGAAGTCAGAATTTTTTTCATAGCAGTAAAATTGAAATAGTGTAATATTGGGCTGATTTTTAAAAAGAATCAGCGCCTTTTTCAAGTAATTAGATAGCGATTTAGAAAAAAGGTTTCACTCAACGGGCGTATTTATCGTAATCATCGATGGAAAAAGCAGCTAAATACGTCTGCTCATTGATGGTTTTGTTTTCATTTGAATCGTAATCCACCACAATTTTCCAAATGCCGTTGATTTTTTTCATAAAAACGTGAAATTTGCCGTAGTCCTTCCATATTTCTTTACCACTGGCATCAAAGCTTTTTAATTCATAAATACCACGTTCAGAAGCTGTTTTACCATTAGAAAACCGTTCGATAAATCGAAACGAAATTTCCATTTTACGCCCCTCTTTTTTCATATCCGAGAACCATGTTCCTGCATTTTCAAAGTAATCTTTATAGCTTGGCAACGTTTTACCATTACCTTCTGCTCGGATAAAATCTTCACTTTGAAGGTTTTTGTACTTTTCGATATTCAAAGTTCCATATGCTTCAATGAAGGGCAACCAAATATCCTTATTGATTTCTTTTAAAAAATCTGTATTGGTTTGGGCTTTCGTTGATATAGAAATCAGCAAAAAGAGAAAAAATAAAGTCTTTTTCATGGTGTTAGATTTTTAAAAACACATAATTCGGCTATTTTTCGTACCATTTTTTCACAATACCCGACCCTTTTTTACCCTGTGGCGTGTAATCTTTATTTTGATTAGGCGCATCAACTCTCAAATCGGGAAACCATTTCCACAAAAAACCACCTGCCCACCACGGCTCTTTCCAAAAAACGGTAAAAAGGGCATCCAAAGCATTGGCTTGAGAATCTTCATTGATAGCCATATTGCGGCGTTTTTTCTCCATTTCCCATGACATATAAGCGCAACTATCAATGGGCATGTAGCCAAATTCGGTGAATAAAATCGGCTTTTTTTCTTTTTTATAAAACTCGCGCAGCTGGTCAAGATGCGGTTTCCAAGCACTTTCGAGCTCAGATACTGAGGGGGTCGCTTTTGGTATCAATGAAAAATACGCATCTACGCCCACATAATCCAATTTGTCCCAAAAAGTCACTAAATTATATTCATCCCAATTGGCAGCATACACCAATTTTCCCTTATACTCCTTCCGAATATCCGCAATTAATTTGCGCCAAAATTGAGGTCTTTTTTGAACTGAAATCTTAAATTCGGTGCCAATGCACACTAATTTTACATTCGTAGAATCGGCTATATGGACAAATGGCATCAAATATTTTTCATAGTCTTTTTCCCATTTTTCCCAATCTTCATTATTGTTAAAATCCAACCCCCCCGGCCAACTTCCGCCGACAAAAACCTGTGGTTTGAGCATTACATTTAAGCCCGCTCGATGTGCTGAATCAATTGTGGTAATCACCCCTTCGTATAGTTCGCCCCAATGCTGTCGCCCTCTACCTTCGTAGCGCACACTCGGTTCGCCTTGTCTCGTAAAACCATAGGGAATCACGGCAATCCACTCCGCACTGACGGATTTTACCTCCATCATCGGGGCATTTTTGAACGGTTCGCGGGGGGCAACAAAGCTCAAACCTTTTATTTTGGTGCTTGTAACCATCCGATTGGTTACATTTTGACAGTTAGAATGAATCATGATTGCCCAAAAAGCCAGGCAGAAAAGCGTTTTATTTTTCATAAAAGGAGGATTTAAAGGTGTATTTTACTCATCATGCAAAGCCACCGCAGGATGTATTGCCGCTGCTTGTCGACTCGGAAGCCACGAACACAGCAAAACAAGCCCATAAACGGCTGCCACGGCTGAAATGATTCCCCAAATATACACACTCGTAGCCACATCAAAGACATTTAATATCGGAAATTGTACCGCAAAGAACACACCTAAAGCGATGGCAAAGGTGGCTAAAACGGACATTTCGCCGATGAAATGACTTAAAATGTTGCTTTTGGTTGCTCCCATTGCCCTACGAATGCCAATCTCTCCTCTGCGTCTGGCGATATTTTGAAATAAAACGCCAAATAGACCCAACACGACATTGACAATCAAAAAGCCACACACAATAAAAATAATGGTAAGCGGAACGGTATAAATCATATTTTTATCCGCCTTCATATCATTTGTGTGTAAGATTTCAATATTCCAATCCTTATTTAATTGCCTTAAAGACTTGGCAAATTGGGCTTCAAACTCGGCGGATACTGAGGGGTCAACTCGTGCCATAAAAGAAGCTTTAGCATCTTTAAAAGGCATTAACATGGTGTTTGATAATTCATCATAATCAGAACGGCGTTTGAAATTGGCAATAACGCCAATCACTTTATTTCTATGACTGTCATCCTCTTTACCCAATTTTTTACCAATAGCATTTTCATTACCAAATAGTTTTTCTTTTAAAAATTGTGTGATGATTACAGGCGTTACATTGCCCACGGTATCGCTGTTTTTAAACCAAGAACCTTCCGATAATTCAAGCTTCAATACTGCGGGGGCGTTTTCATCCATCGTGACAAACGAGCATTCTTCCGCTGTTTTTTCATTAAAAGACACATTGCCTTGGCTATGCGAATTGCCAAAAGGAAATGTCTCATGTCCAAAACTAAAGGCTTTAATTTCCTTAAAAGTTTTTAGTTTTTGCGCTAATAATTCGCCATTTTGACGATTGAGGCTATCACTCAATGAGTTGTAATTGACATAAACGGTCCATACATTATCCACGTTGGTACCCGAAGGATTTTTATAATTTCGGTATAAGAAAATACTTGTACTTGATACCGCAAACAGTATCAAAAACGCTACGAAAATTTCGAGCATGATGAGGAAATTGCTCTTGCGGCGTTTCCAAATGAGTTTAAAAAGATGATTTACCATGATAATAATGATGAATCTGCCTTTGTCGGCAGACAGGTTATGAATGATAAATGATGAATTGTGAGTGATAATCAAGTGTTTAATTCATCATTAAAAAAATTAGTTTTTCAAAGCATCAACTATCGCTAATTTTGACATCCGCCACGCAGGGTATGCACCCGACATTAAGCCAAAAAGCAAGCTCAATATCATGGCTATAAAAACGACAAGCCAATTGATACCCAAATTCAGAGTTTTAATTGGACCTACACCATTTTGATTGATATAGGCAATAGCAATGAGTGATAAAATGATAGCGAGAACGCCTCCAATTAAGGTAATTATCACATTTTCTATGATAAATTGAAGGGTCAAAGTACCCGCCGATGCGCCAAATGCTTTACGGATGCCAATTTCAGAAGCCCGTTCCATGATGCGGCTGACGTTGATATTTATCAAATTCAAAGCGGGTAAAAGCATAAAAAGTAAAGCGAAAATGCCTAAAATGGTAAAAAAAATAGATTTCCCACTGTCCGTATCACTCCCTGTAATGTCACTTGTAAAGCTTTCGACATAAGTATCGGCATGAGCAATTATTGTATCAGGGTCAAAACCTGAGCCACTGCGATTTGAACTCCCTAATTTTCTTTTCTCCACTTCTTTATCATTTTCTAAGGGTATTTTACCCAACATGGATAAAAACTCTTGTTTGATAATAGGCATATCGTGCTCTGATTTGGCTAAAATGATGGCAGAATAACGACCACTTAATTCTCCAAATTTTTGAGGGCTTTTGTCGGCTGTATAAGGCAAATAAATATCAGAAGACACAAAAATTTGCGTAATCGGACAGCCTTTAACGACTCCAATGATGCGATAAACGACATCATCAATTTCTAAAGATTTGCCTACAACGGATACGCCTTTTCCAAAATATTGATCACGTGTCAAATCGTTGATGATGACAGCATTATCACTATTTTTTATGGTTTCAGATGTAAAACCTTTGCCTTCTAAAAAAGAGAATTGGGTAATATCCCAAAACTCTGAATCGGTATATTTTATCCAAATTCTTGCTTTTTGACCATTCAGATAGGTATTCGTAGGCATAGGTGTCGAAGACATTGATACCTTTTCAGGCAATGGCATTGTTTTGATATATGTTTTTACAAAGTATTGGCTAATTGGGTTCCTACTCGAACTTTGCTTTTGCTGATCAATCAATTTCACTTCCGAAACATATAAACTCCTATTGCGCAACGCTTCAGGATATTCAGGCGCAAAAGAACTGTCAAGGAACGCTGTCAATAAAATCAATATCGTCAACGTCATGCTGATACCAAATAGGCTGATAAAGGTGTAAAATTTACGCCTTTTCATCACCGCCCACGTTATTTTTAGATAGTTTTTAAACATGATATTATTATTTTAAACGCTTAAAATTTTGCTCCTTTCGACAGCATATCATCTATGCTGTTGGCTACAAATGTTTTATCTTCTGTGCTCAAAGTGGTCGTTTTAGTATGTCCATTGATT
>JANMYC010001219.1:0-1906 GCA_031381715.1 Saprospiraceae bacterium | reverse complement strand
CACGGTCACAGACCGTGCGCGAGCAGGGCTGACGCCCACGGCTACAATAATGTCGAGCCGATGGCTCTTTGTAATTCAGTTTCAATGTTTTAAACCCTAAAATCTAATCTTTATCATCTGATTTTTATTTATACTAAAACGCCATTTTATTCGTTTTTTCAAAGCATTTAACAGCATATTACCCTAATAAATTTCAAATACTTTTAATATTTAAATTTCAAGAATAATTTATTTCAATAGCCGAAATAAATAAATTTTACATAAAAATTTGATTTACAATATTTTATCGAATAAATTTGTGTTAGAGTATTGAAATCTGCAATTTTTAAACTATAATTTAAGGTGCTCAAGCATATTTATTTTTCACGCACAAATGAATCACTATGAAATTTATAGCTAAAGTCTTATCGACAGTGGCACTCGCTGCTGTATCTTTTGCTTTACACGCCCAAACGCCTGTAGAAAAAGCTGACAAGCAATATGAAATGCATGCTTATCGATTGGCAGCTAAATCATACGAAACAATATTGGTTCGTGACCCTGACGATATGTCGGTTACTTCTCGCTTGGCTGATGCTTATTTTCATTTGAATGATTTGGATAATGCCGCTCGCTTGTATTCAAAAGCAGTTAAAAACAATAATGTTCAACCCACTGTTTTCCTTAATTATGGTAAAACATTGATGATGTTGGGTTTGTACTCAGATGCTGAAACGCAATTCATCAACTATAAAAAGTATGACGCTTCAACGGCTGCCAACTTCATAAAATCCAGTCGCTTTGCAAGGGAGAATGAGTCGTTGGATAATGACATGACCATCTACCCCCTCAGTAAAAACAACACAGCCACTTCAGAATTTGGCGTGACAGTTTTTAATAATCAAATCATATGGTCATCGAACCGTACTGATATGAAACGGGAGCGCGAAGGCGGTATCAATAATGACTGGACTGGTTCTTCTAAAAATCAGTTATTCACCGCCCCACTAATCAATAATCCAAATACTAAAATCAGCTTTTACAAAAGCGATTTAAAGAATATTTACAATGAAAGCCATCCAAGCTTTACTGCCGATGGCAAATCGGTGGTATTCATGCGCAATAATTTTGACGATGGCGAACGCATCAACTCAAACGGCGGCATGGAATTCAGCACGTTTACAGCAAGTGTGAATGAGCAAGGAATCTGGACGGATATTCGTGCTTTTGAGCACAATGGTACAGGTTATTCCACCGGTTTCCCATCGCTCAGCCCCGATGGAAAATCACTGTATTTTGTATCCAATCGCCCAGGTGGTCAAGGTGGATATGATATATATGTGTGCAGTAAAAGAGGTAATATTTGGGGCGAACCTCGCAATTTGGGGTCTTCAATCAATACACCCGGCGATGAAATAACGCCTTCTACTGATGGAAAAACCATATATTTTGCCTCAGATTATCTAACAGGTTACGGTGGTTTTGATATTTTTAAAACAGAAGGCATTGGTAATGAGTCAGTTAACTTAGGTACAGGTCTAAATTCATCAGGTGATGATTTCGGTTTTGTGATGGATGCCACTTCGAAAATGGGCTTTTTCATTTCAAATAGAAAAGGCGGAAAAGGAAAAGAAGATATTTATCAAGTTCAAAAATTAATGGAATCCGTTAATTTAATTGTGCTTGACAATGGCAAACCGTTAAAAGATGTGAAATTGACCGTTACTCAAGGCAATGAAAAAAAGATCACTTCACTTAAAAGTGGTAACTGGGTAATTGACCTCAATGACGGTAAAACCTATGTTTTACAATTAAAAAAAGAAGGTTTTAAGTCTAAAACGGTTAAAATCGAGCCTCAGTTCGTAAAAGTTGCGCGCACAGAGGAAGTTAATATGGAGCGTGAGGTACCCACTGAAATGAGTGTAAC
>JANMYC010001213.1:0-2962 GCA_031381715.1 Saprospiraceae bacterium | reverse complement strand
CTATGTAAAGGTTTTTTTATCAAATTTGTCTGTATTTTAATGGTGTATTTTAATTCTTAAAACTTTTTCAAAATGGTGAATAGTAAACTTTTTAAAGCCCTTTTTAACGCAAAATACCCGTTTGTACTGAGGGGGGGTATTTTTATTTTGTTGTGTCTATCAACGATTTTCAGTAGCCCATTAATAGCTCAAAATCCTATTTTTCAAGGCTATTCTGACCCCGCAATGTACGTTGCCAATGGCAAAATGTATATGGTCGTGGGCAAAGATGAAAGCCCCAAACTCAAGAATTTCATCATGCCTTATTGGAGTATTTTTTCATCAACTAATTTAATGAATTGGACATTGGAAAGTACAATTGACCCAAAAGACACCTATTTGGGCGCAAATTACAAATATTGTTGGGCAGCCGATATGACATCAAGTAATGGGAAATATTACTTTTACTATTCCAATCATGGACTTGAAACGGGCGTTTTGGAAGCTCAAAAACCCGAAGGCCCTTACGTGGATGTTTTAAAAAAGGCAATTGTACCCAAAGAATACTCTGCCAATTTTGAGTATGACCCAACGGTTTTTACGGATGATGATGGTCAAAAGTATCTGATTTTCGGTAGAGATGGACAACTTGGTAAAAACATTTTGCACTATCAAATTGCTAAATTAGATTCAACAATGCTTGGTCTTGCCGAAAAATCACGCGATTTGTTGACCAACCAAACTTTCGGTTTTGGAACAGCAAAAGCGGCGCGTGACCACAGTTATTTTCACAAATACAACGGCATTTACTACTTGAGTTGTGCGGGTATTTATATGACTTCTAAAAATGTGTATGGTCCTTATGTTAATCCCAGAAATTGCGATCAAGACAAAGGGCATACGAGTTTTGCAGAATATAATGGGCAATCGTATCACGCTTGGGAATGGACGTGCGAACCTTTTGGCAATCGGATATACCGTCAAGTGATGATGACTTATTTGCATTACAAAGACAATGGCGATATGGTATCCGACCCAAATTTTTTGCAAGCGGGCAAGCATTATGCCTATGGCGTGGGCAATTACAGCACAAAAATGGACACCATTCAAGCCGAATGGTATTTTAATAAATCCAAAACAGTCTTGAAAAAAGATGCGCCCGATGGTGGTTTTGAGGTTCAAAACCTACAAAACAATGATTTTTTGAACTTCCCAAATCTTAAAGATTTAAAAGCCAACGCGACAATAAATTTTCAAGTATCTGCCAAAAATAAAGGCGGTAAAATCGAAATCCATAAAGACAGCCTGACGGGTGCTTTATTGGGAACTTGCGATATCCCTAATACCAAGTCTTTTAAAACTTACAAAACCGTTTCGTGCGCATTAAAAAATACTGCCGAAACACATAATTTATTCTTCGTTTTTAAAGGTGGAAAAGGCGATTTGGCGCATTTGGATTGGTTTAAATTTTGAGAAGACACCCCTCAGTATTTTCACCTTTTTTATAATATTGACCTGTTTTACCTCTTTTTTGGGATAAAACGCCTCATTTTGTTTATACATACTTTTGTAGTTTTACTCCTAATATAATGGTCTTTTTTTTTAATAACTTAACAATAGCGATGAAACAACAAATACTCTTTTTAATAGCTCTGCTTTTTGTTTTTAAGGCGTTCTCCGCAACCCGCACCGCTATCACAACAAGTGGCACAACGCCTCTGCAATGGTCATTGGCTTCAAGTTGGGAAGACAATATCAAGCCCATTGCTGGTGATGATGTGGTTATTCCATCGGCAGCTAAAATCCTTTTGGATGAAACTGTTTTGACCGTTAATTCTATCACGGTGATGGGTATACTCATCGTTGACAACACTAAAGACATCAATATCCGCACAAAATATGTGATGGTGATGGGTACAACCGCCTTGTTTCAATGGGGAACAGAAGTAGAACCCTATTTAAAAAATGGCATTTTAACCTTGGTTGGCGCTAATCCCAAAGAATTAATTCCGGGACATGGGCAGGAGACAAAATCCATCATGGTCATGGATGGTGCTCAATTAAGTATTCAAGGTAAACCCAAAAAATCATGGACACAATTAGCGCAAACCGCCCTCAAATCCAGTACACAACTCGTTCTTACCGAAGACGTAACCGATTGGAGTGTGGGGGATAGTATAGTCGTTGCATCCACCGAATTGCCCGACCATACTTTAGATGCGTTAGGCGTAATGACTATAAAACAGCCCTTTGTTTACCAAAATGAAGTGGTTGCCATCAGTGCAATTAATGGAAATACTGTCACTTTGTCAACTCCACTTAAATACCAACATTGGGGTCAAACGGAACAATTCAACAATGGAAAAGGCAAGACATGGACACTGGATGAACGGGCAGAAGTGGGTTTACTCACCCGCAATATCAAAATTCAAGGCGATGAAAATTCAGACGCATTGCAATATGGCGGGCGTATTATGGTGATGAAAGCCCCTACGGGAACGGGTGCATCAAAAGTATCGGGCGTTGAGTTCAACAAAGTTGGGACAGCGGGTGTCTTGGGTGCTTATCCTTTTCATTGGCATTTGTGCAAAGATGTTAAGGGACAGTATATTAAAAACAGTTCCATTCGCAACTCTTACAATCGGGCAGTGACAGTGCACGGCACACAAAACGCAACAGTACAAAATAATGTCTGTTTTAATATAAAAGGTCACGCTATTTTCCTTGAGGATGCCGTAGAAACGGGAACACTCATTGATAATAATTTAGTCATGTCGGTCTTTAAACCAACAGCCGCACAGGCATTATTGGCAACTGATGCGATGGGAAATATAGACAACCGTGCCGCAGGGCCTGCTGGTATTTGGATAACAAATCCCGATAATACGGTGACCAACAACCATGTTTCAGGTGCTGGTTCGGGGATTTGGTATGCCTTACCTGCTTCTCCTTCGGGCCCATCTTTTCTGGAAGTTGTTAAACC
>JANMYC010001589.1:0-3048 GCA_031381715.1 Saprospiraceae bacterium | reverse complement strand
TTGGTTATATAAACTCGATTGCCATCTGGGCTCACTGTTACGCCAAGAGGGCTAGTTCCAACAGTTATAGTAGTTACTACTGTATTCGTACTCGTATTGATAACAGAAACTGTATTATCACCGAAGTTGGGAATATATGCCAACTCAGTGCCAGGTATAAAAGGCGTTACTGTTATTGTGGCTGTAAGCGCTGTATTACCAGCGTTGGTTGCTGTGAATGAGGGAATATTGCCCGTGCCACTGGAGGCTAATCCAATTGACGGCGTATTATTTGTCCAGCTGTAGACTGTTCCTGTGGCTCCACCCGTAAAATTAACTGCTGTTGTAGCAGTTGCATTACAGACAACTTGATTGGAGATTGTATTGACCGTTGGCGGAACACATTGGCCATAGGATTTAACACTTACCATGATACTAAGCAAGCAAGCTATTAAGCTCATTTGCTTCAAAAAAGTGTGGACAATTTCTTTCAAAGGCAAATGACGATAGTGGTTAACCATCTTGTTTTTGCCTGGTACTTTGAAATGAGCTTGTTGTAGCTCACGGGATTGTGGTGCTTTCATAATCATTGTTTTATGTCTAAATTGGGATTATATAAGTTGCAAAAGCAATGCTTACTTAAACTACTGTTCCTATCGATATACATGGATCAACAATAATTCAAATAAAAAATAGCTTGCATCCCTTTAACTGGTGCAAAATTGTTTTATGATTAAAAGCTTTAAAACGGTGGTAAAGTGGGAAAGTATGTTCTATGCGATGTTTTATAACACAACAAATATAGGCATTTATATGTTACGGAGGCAACTATATTACTGAGGATACTAAAACATTAACACAAATTACACGCAATAGAGTACTTAACAAATTCGGTATTAGTTTTATATGTAAATATTCAATAAAATATTCCGCAAACTTTTTTAATTTGTTGGTTGATATCCCCTCAGTAAATATGCCTTTTTTGTATATGCAAAGATTTACACTGCTTGTGTTATTTTTATAACCATTTCAGTTTGAAAACGTTATTCCCTCTAAAATCAATCGATAAGCCGACCGACCATAATGCCCGTTTGAGATTTATTACGAGTAAGGTAATCCACTAAAGGCACATCTGAAATCAATACCTGACGAAATTGTGAGGATGCGTGCAGCATATATAACCGCCCATTTTGCCAAAGCGCAATGCCTGTGTGCGCCATATCCATGCCCTCCAAACGATTGGTGATGCCGATAATATCACCATCTTTTATTTTAGATTCTATATCCGCAACTTTATCTTTTGGAATAAAATATTTTACTCTATTGGTGATGTTTTCTTCCACTTTTTTCATGCGAGCGAAAGTGGTCGGGTCAGCCATATTACCGTACAACGTATCCTTTTTATAGCTCATATAAAATACTGATTTATCAAATATTTCACCGCCAATGCTTTGGGTGATATTTTTTAAAACACCTCGTTTTTCATTTTCAAAAAGCCAATCAGAGAAATAGTGCAAGCGGGCTGCGTAATCAATTTCACCATTTCGATAGCGAATTTGGGCTATTTTTTGCTTAAAAATATCAAAATTAGGTGTTTTTGAGCGACTCGTCTGGGTTAAAGCAATCATGCTTTCTACGAAGGTGACACAATCAAATATTCTCAAATTTACCACCAAAACTTCGGCTGAAATGGGTTGCAGTTTTACAGAGCCATCTGTACGTTTGGTGGTGTCAATTTTGGATTTTGGATAAGGGTTCCCTCTAAAAGTTTTACCAAAAGCGACTACACCCGTTGTCATACTGAGGGGCCTCGGTAAGGTCATTTTTTCATTAAAAATCTCTTGGTGCGTTGGCTGTTTAACTGGAACTTTCTTTTTAACAGCAGCAGTACCTTGCGAAAATACAATTGGGCTGCTTAAAAACAGCCATATACTGAGGGGGAGTAGTTTTATTAAAAAACGTTTTATGATAGTTGTAAACATTGGATTCTCCTTTTTAATTCTCTGTAAATATATATTCATTTCTTAGTTTATGCCTCTTTTTAAGGAAATTTAAGATGTAATTAGCCTATTTTTTATAAAATTCGTCTTTATAAAACATGAAAAACATACACTTGATTATACCATTACGAACTAATACTTACCTTGGAGGGTCAAACAATTATCTATTTTAAAACAAACTCTGTATCCATGTTACTCATTAGATATTTCAGTATCGTATTTTTTATTTTAATCATTAGTTGCCATAAAACGCCTTATGATGCCACAAATAAGGTGTATAAAAAACAAATGAAGATTTACGCAAAGCGATTAAGTGAATATCCGCTCGTGGACACTGTGGGCTTCAAATCTCCAGTGGATTGGGTGGGAACGACGAATTTTAATATGCGAAAACCTAATTTTGTTATTATTCACCACACTGCGCAAAACAGTTGCGATCAGACGCTTAAAACGTTCACCCTGCCGCGGACGCAGGTGAGCGCGCATTATGTTATTTGTGAAGATGGGACGGTGCACCATATGCTGAACGACTACCTACGCGCATGGCACGCAGGTACGGGAAAATGGGGAAATAATACGGATATTAACTCCAGTAGCATCGGAATTGAGTTGGATAATGATGGTTTTGAGCCGTTTGCTGAGCCTCAAATGAGAAGTTTATTGCAACTTCTTGAAAATTTAAAGAAGGCATATAGCATCACTACCGCTAATTTCATTGGTCATGCGGACATTGCGCCAACGCGAAAAAATGACCCCAATGTGAATTTTGATTGGAAACTATTGGCTCAAAAAGGTTTTGGTAATTGGTACGATGATACCACGGGCATCACTATTCCCACTTATTTTGAACCTTTACAAGCCCTGCGCATCATTGGTTACGATACGCGCGATAGCAGTGCGGCAATTGCTACTTTCAAAAGAAAGTATATGAAAATTGATAAAAGCAGGACTTTTACTGATGAGGATAAGAAAGTATTGTATAAGTTGTTGATTATTAGTTATTGATTATTGATTATTGATTATTGATTATTGATTATTGAGCGAAGCGAAATCCCACACGGCGGGATTA
>JANMYC010001193.1:0-4803 GCA_031381715.1 Saprospiraceae bacterium | reverse complement strand
ATTGCTGCTCGTGCAATTTGCATTTACGATTGATAAAGAATCTAAAACTGGTGGGCGACACAAGCAAGAATCTTTAATCGACATATTGCGAACAAATTTTTGACAACCAGCGGCATCCGTAACAGTAACAGAATAATCCCCAGCTTTCAAGTTTTCACGATAATCAGGTTGATAAGCTTGACCAGCTAAATCCGCCCATTGATACTTATAAGTTCCCGTTCCACCTGTTGCACTCATCGTGATAGTGCCCAAAGAATCGCATGTTTGATTCGTTTTTGTAAATGATGGTACAATTACCGCTGGGTCAACTACTCTGAATTTCATTTCAGCAGCCAAACAACCAGATGAATCCTTGATCATCATCACATAATATTTGCCAGTTGGTAATGCACCATTGGCGAAAAGACTATTCGTCGATATTTCTCTAATTTCAGATTTTGAAGGCATTGCGAAACCTTGACCGTAAACCACTTCAAAGGTTGCTCGCCCATCATTAATACCCGGACAACTTACTCTGAAAACCGAATCCATAGTAACCGTTGCTTTCGGTGATTCATTTAATAAAACAAATGAAACCACAGTAAAACAGTTCGTTTGGAGGTCAGTAACCGTCACATTCACGGGACCCGCAGGCAATACGAAACGTGAATTACCTTCACCCCAAGAATATTTGTAATTACCTGACCCGCCCGTAGTATTGATGGTAACTGCACCATTTGGCAAACCACAACTTGGCTGGCGGTTAATGACATAAGCAGCTTTTAAAAGATTATCACTGACTACTTCAATCTTTTTCTCCAACGGACAAGCAGATGAATTGGGTCTTGAAATAGTTACTGAATATGTACCCGAAGCTAAGCCTGTTCTGACAGCTGATGTATTCGTGTTCGTATCCGACCATTTGAATTTCAAAGTATCATTTACGGGTATTTTAAACTCAATTTTACCCGTTGAGGTATTACAAGAAGAGGGTGTAATTGTCGGCTCTTGAATATTGACATAGCTGTTGCCTAAAATAGTGAAATTGATTTCACTGAAACAGCTTGGTTTGTTGATTCTCTCCACCCTAACCGTATAATTGCCCGCTGGCAAATTCGTTGCTTTATTGGTTGTAGAAACATTGTTTATCCAGATGAATTTTAAATCCGCTGGCAATGCATTGGCAATATTGAGTGATGCTGAACCACCTTCTGGTGTGCTACACGTCAAATCCACTTTATTCACTGACACGATTGGGCGGTCGCAATCACATTCGCGCGTGACTACCACATTCAAGACAATGCTACAGTTGGCTGAACTCGTAGCAGTCACTTGATAAGTACCCGCTGAAAGATCTTTTCTTAAATATCCGGTTTTGCCATCACTCCATTTGTAAGAATAAGCAGCAGTTGAAGGACTTAATTCAACTGTACCATTTTTTTCATTACAGTTTTCAGGTTTTTGAGTTAAAACTTTAGCATCATTCTGAGCGTTGCGCACAGTGATGACTTGCGTTTTTTCATCTTTATTTTGACAATTATCAAGGGCAATCCACGTTCTTCTGATGGTTTGACCGCAAAGATTATCGATTTTAGTTTCATTAAAAGTAACATCCACGCGGCTATCACAGTTATCAGTTCCTACTACGTTTGCCTTTGCTGGAATCCTTTGACCTAAGTAAAGATTCACAGTCAAATCTGCCGGAACGCTTATCAATTCAGGTTTAACATCATCTTTAATAATTATATTTTGCGTTTTACGTGAAACGTTACCACACACGTCGGTAGCAGTCCACGTTCTGGCTACCGCATAATTATCGGGGCAATTGCCTCGTGTTATTTTATCGTTCACTGAAATAACAACACCTACCGAGCAGTTATCCACTGCTTTTACACTTTTAGAAGGTGCCGAAATCATATTTCCACAAGTAAAAGTCCCATCAGATGGAATGCCCGATAATACCGGTGCATCATAATCACCCACCATGATGGTTTGAGTCGCTTTTGAAATATTACCACAAACGTCAATAGCCGTCCAAAGGCGATTAATTTTATAATTAGACCCACAAATTCCTCTGATGATTTCATCACTCATCGTCACCTTAGGCTCACCGTCGCAATTGTCTTTAGCTGTTACACCCGCTCCGTTAGGAATAGGTTGATTACAATTTAATGTAACTGGTTTGCTCGGCACATTAAGCATTACAGGTGGTTCATTGTCTTCAAATGAAATCTCTTGTGATACTTGAGCAGAGTTGCCACAAGCATCTTGAGCCGTCCAAGTACGCACTATTTTATATGAGCTGCCGCAAAGAGCCTGACGGATTTCGCTGGTTGACACTACTGGAGCACCATCGCAAAGGTCAGATACTGAGGGGGTAGCCGCCGCTGGCACAACATCCCCACATTTTAATTTTAAATTCTTTGGAGCCTCAGCAAAAACGGGCGCTTGAGTATCTTTTATTCTGAAAGTTGCTGAAGTTGTGGATTTATTACCACATTCATCAATAACCGCAAAAGTTACTTTTACCTCACCAGAACCACCGCATTCTTTTGAAACAGTTGCGTAATTGTCCGTCCATATCAAATTACCCGATAAATTATCCGCAGCAGTCGCGCCACCGTGATTCAATAACCAGTTTTTGAGCTCTACTTCATTGCCTGCCCCATCACAGTTAACAGTTAAATCTGACGCCACAGTTACATCGGGTGCCGTCATATCCTTATAACCTGCATCGATATCCGCGGTGACTTGATTGGCTGAAAATATGATTTCCTCAGTTTTACCATTGGCATCCACATCACTATCTATGGTGTTATTACCCTGGTTACGTTGTGTAAATGTTAAACCAGTTACGCCGCTCGGCATCCCGAATTGAAGGGAATATTTACCCGGTTTTATACCTTTAAATTGATATTGACCGTTTGAGTTGGTCGTAACCGTTTTTAAAATAGGCTCGCCTGTCACTGATAAGCCTCTTAAAGTAACGGGAACGTTACTCAAGCCTATTTCATCCGCTTCTTGGATACCGTTTTGATTACAGTCCAACCAAACACGATCGCTTATGATACCATTACAAGCTCCAATAGCTATAGATATAGGAGATGACGTGGTTTCACAATCATTTCCTTGGCGAACTATCATTCTGTACTTAGTCTCTTCAATTAACTCTTGAGTAACGTAAATCAACTCAGTTGCACTGGTAATATCTGACCAAGTTGAACCGTCTTTACTGCTCTGCCATTGATACGTAGAAGAGCTCATACCACCCGAAACTGTTGCTTTTAAAGTAGCCGTTTCACCTTCACACACCAAATCCTTTTCAGCAGCCACTGATACTGAGGGGTCTGCCAAATTCACCACTGTAGCCGCCGTAGAAGTCACGGGACCACAGCCACTCACATCTGAACTGATGACTACTCTATAATATAATTTACTAACCGTCGTAGAAGGAGGTGTATAAGTCGTGCCCTTCGCACCTGGTACATCCGTAAAATCAATACCGTTATTAGAAACTTGCCATTGATATTCAATTTTGCCCGTTCCGCCCGTAGTGGCGAAAGTCAATTGTTGATTACCACCTACTCATTGAGTAATATCATTGGGTTGAGCGACGATTACTGCATTTTCAGAAATAACAATATTCAATACATTGGAGCCTGGTACAGTATCCAATGATTGAGCGGCAAAACGATATAAAACCCTTTTATTATTATAATCAGCAATCGTATCGGTGTATAATTTTAAAACATTACAATTAGATATATTTTTAGAAAGTAAAGATAAATCAACATTTTTTTGAACGAATTTATTAAAATCGAAGCCCGTTACTCTAATAAAATTGGAGAATTGGCGAATATACTTGCTAATTGTATTATTAGAGATTCTATTGGGTGTGTTGTCAGTTGAATTTATTTCAAATAAACAGTCTTTAAAATGACGCTCATCATTCATCGGAACACCATTAAAACGTATATCGTGTGTAGGCTCATTATTGATGAAAATACAATTTTCAAAAATAAAATCAGCCCCATCTTGAATTTTCAAAGGATTGTTTTTAACCAAACCGATGCCCTTTAAAGTGATATTTTTGAACGCAAAAATACCCCCCCTGTCTGCCGACAAGGCAGGCTCAGTCATGACACTGGGTCTGGTAAAAGATTGGTTATCAAAGAAAACTTTTACAGTTTTCTCATCATTTGCCCCAAGGGAATATGTATTCCCTTCAAAGCCATCAATCACGAGGTCGTCTGAAACATTGAGCCATTCGTTACCTAAACGAATAACATGAGCAGACTCCACTTGAGTGAAGTTGAAGATAATTTTATCTTTACCCGCATGAGCGTTTGCTTGGTTGATAGCCTGCTTCAACGAGCCTTTTCCATCGTTACGCGTGTTGGTAACAATATAAGTATTCGCCTTGAGCATGGTTGTAAAACCGATGAGCAAAGTAAGAATGAAAGCCGGGCTTTGCATTCTGATATTATGGAGATTTTTCCGCATGTCCATGGTCCGAAAATGATACTCTTTTTTAAAGAGTGAAACATTTGAAATATTAGCTTTGCGTCCATCTTCTTTACAATTAATAAAGAAAATAGCCTTGTATCTAATGTTTATTGTGAATGCCCAGAATAACGTTAA
Source organism: Saprospiraceae bacterium (assembly GCA_031381715.1). Classification (GTDB taxonomy): domain Bacteria; phylum Bacteroidota; class Bacteroidia; order Chitinophagales; family Saprospiraceae; genus JAAFJT01. Next base: position 183 of record JANMYC010001193.1, on the reverse strand, counting down.
ATGAGTGTGGTATAAAATATTGATTTAAAAATCTCTATTTTATATAAATTTGAAAAGCATCTAATGTGTAGCTAAATAAGTCTTTTAAAAACTTTAAAAAACCTCAGTATTTCAATTAAAAAACGTTTAAATAATTGAAAATCAATTAAATACACCTTTTTTAATCAAAATACTGAGGGGACA
>JANMYC010001165.1:0-7358 GCA_031381715.1 Saprospiraceae bacterium | reverse complement strand
GGCAACATAAGTGTCTTGAATCTGCCCAATGTTATTACCAGAGATGAGAAAAATATGCCAACCGAAACGCTTAGTTTGATGCAGGACATAACGCATTTGATGAAAGATAATCATTATTGGATTCGAGTTTGGAATAGTCACAATCCCGAAAAAGTATTGGTTTTTCATAGCAATGAAGATTTAAATATAAACGGCGATATCATTTCGAAACGCGAAAAAGAGCTGTTTCGACTGATAATAGCCGGAAAAAACGTAGATGAAATTTCAAAAGAACTGTTTATTAGTCCGATTACCGTGAACAATCATCGTCAAAAAATATTGGATAAATTTGGCGTAAAAGATACCACTGCCCTGATTATTTTATCCCGCCTTATTAATTTTTCTTCTTGGGTATAATATTGTTTTGTAGTTTTCAAGGCTATTTTTTATAAAAAACAATGGATTTTTGATGAAAATACTGAGGGGGTAATTAACTTTACAATTCACTCTTATATTAGTCAACTAAACTATATCAATGATAAACACAATTGAGAACCATATAAAATCTATTTGGAAATCATTTTATACCGCACCTCAAAATATTATAGCTGAATCCACCAAATTAGAAAATTATCCATTGACAAGATATTTGGAAATGAGCGGGATTACTATACTCAATAGCAATCTTTATGATTTGTCAATAAACTATATCAGTGATAATTCAGAAGAAAATATTGGCTTCAATAAAGCCCTTTTTTTGAAAGAAGGACTGCTCCAAATGACAAAAAACTTAATCCCGAGTCAACGAAATTACTCGAGTATAGTTACTCCTATGTTTATCAAGATTTTTGATAGTTGGACACCCGAAGAACTGAAAACCATGAGAATTGTCATTGCCGGATTACGAGTCAATCATCCTACAAGGGGAAATATTTCTATTATAAACAACGCTTGTCCGAGTCATTGGAATGAAGTAGGAAGACCCACAAAGTCTATTTACATGCTCCAAGATATTTCCCATCTGATGAAGGATGATAACTACTGGATTAAAATATGGAGTGATGTAAGCCCCGAAAAAACAGTTATCTATCACAGCAATCCTGATTTGTATATAAAAGATGATATTTTAACAAAACGTGAAAAAGAGTTGCTTAAACTTATCGTAAAAGGAAAAAATCCTGATGAAATTGCTCAGGAATTATCCATTAGTCGTGTTACTGTCAATAACCATCGTCAAAAAATATTGAACAAATTGAGCGTTCGAGATACTACTGCCCTAATAAATCTTTCAAAATTAATTGGTTTTTCATTGTGGGGTAATGAAAGTTGAGTTAAAGTATCCAATATTAAAATATGAATCAATAATCAATTTTATTAGCATACCCCTCGCTCGGGCTTTATAAATTGATTGGGTTTCCTGTTTAAAATGCAGTTTTGAGAATCGTATAGATTTTTTCTAGTGCATAACAAATTTACCAAAAGAGGTGCAGCGCACCGATATATTTGTAGTAATAGAGATCTTGACTCTAGGTTTAAGGTTCAGCGCACCGAAATACAATGATTATAGATTTATATTTCGGTGCTCTGCACCTTAAAAAGGGCATGATTATGAAGTCTACAAATATGTCGGTGCCCTGCACCTTTATGAAATGGTAAATGTGTTATACATCCATTTTTTATGTAAGGCTCAATATTTTAAAAAACACTCAAATCTTACTCAACTCATCCACAAAAGCGGGTCTACCCCTAAAACGGTCACGTAGAGAATTGAGATATGTTCTAAAATCCGATTGATGGCTTTTGGGCAATTTTTTGAGCGGACGAAGATGTGCACAAGCGTGTGCATAACCTTTTCTGTCCATATTCATCTTTTTTAAAGCGTTTTCCGTTTGTAATTGCACGATGTCAAACACGTCATCGGGAAATTTTTCAATGATATAACTTATTGCCTTTGGAATATCAAAAGAGTTATAGAAAGAATAGGTGCTGGTACTGTGACTTTTGATTGATTCTTCAATCAGTGTCAATATTTCATCAAATCGACTTTCATGATTCAAAATTTCGATGTATAAATTGACTTTATTTTTCTGACAATAATCCATAAAATCGGCTTCTCTTTTTTTAGAAAGCAAAGGACGAACGGTCATGAAATCCTCTAATGAACTGTTTTGAGTGGCACTTTTTATAAAAACGTCGACGTATAATTCAGAATCGAAATCAACTAAGACTTTAGTTTTAAGATAAGGAACGAAATTATTATGCTCAAATTTAAATGCCTTTTTAGCCGCTTTGTGAAATTCAGTTTGGCGATTAAGAGCACTGTATTTTTCTAAAAGCAGTTGCATTACAACATGATTTTCAGCAGCCACACTTTCTGCACTTTCTATCCAGAGCACATCATCTTTAATGGTTTCCGCATTGGTAAGTGTTAAACTGATCAGCTCAAGGGTTAATTTTCGTTCTTTTAATTCCTTAATGAGCCAATGAGCCATCTCAGGTTGGTGAGAGAGGTTTTTAAAGTAGTCTTCAAATAAACTTACGGTATCCGCATAATCGCTTCTCTTTTTCCAACGATCAAGTATAAGTAAAATGCTTGTTTTTATGCTATCTTCTTGTAAAATGGCTGATTTCATGGCATCATCAAGCGATTCAAGCATACCCGTAAATTCTTCCAGCGCAACAATTTCAAAGTCACCGTCCATATAATCATCTATGTCGCTATCAAATTCTAAGCCCAAACACCCTTCGTACATACCAATTAGTATCTCGGTTGCAGCCACAATATTGCCATTCTGAATATGCTCTTTGGCATCTTTTACGAAAGGCTCAAAAATAATTTCTATCTTTTCAATAATCCAATCACTTAGACCATCTCCTTCATCATCGTAATCATAGTATCCTCTACTGTATCCCCTTCCATATCCACGGCTTTGACTTGAGTGATAATCGTCGGCGTCTAAATCTGAGATTTTAGAGAGCTTTTTATTAACTTTATCAGTTGTTTTTTCAATCAACTTTTCTTCGATAGCCTTAGGTTTTTTTTGGGTTGGAGGTTTTGAAAATTGATTAAATTGCTGCCTTAATTTTTCTTCGTTTGCAAATAGTAAACGAAGAAAAGCTGCTCTAACCGTTTCCTCTTTTTTTAAGAAAACTTCATCATAAAATGAGGCATTTGAGGGTAGTTCAGTTTTCTGTTGTGCCGCTTTTTTAATGCTGACAGGCTTTATTTCTGCGATTTCCTCATCATCATCGTCATCCTCCTCCCCATCATCACTTTCAGTCTCATATTTTCCATCAATAATATTCAAACCAACTGCGACTATGTGTTTACAAATACCATCGTAATCATAAGGGCAATCGCAATCAGTGAGTGGTTGCCCATTAGGGTTATCAGTGATTACTACCTCGTATTCCTCAGAACCTGACACTTTTGCAGAATACGTGCTGCCTCTTTTTACTAAATCATCAACAGCATTACAGTAACTTTTACCTTTTGAAAAACTCTTAGAATTGGCGGCTTGCTTGAGCCACTCTATTGTGATAGCCATATTTCGCACTTATTTTTTAGTTAAAACATAGTAAAAATATTAAAAAACTGGTAAAATACTGAGGGGGTGACTTATTTATTTTTTATTTCTTTCTCAAAAAAATCCAAGAGCACTTCCGTCAATATTTCATGCTTTCCTTTAAAAGGAATGTGATTTAAAGATAGATGCTGTTCTTGAGCGAATCTTAAATGCCAATCTATATGGGTAGGTTTTACAAATTCGTCTTCATCGCCAATGATAAAATGCACTTTTTTATCTGAAAAATATTCTTTAAAAGCTTGATAATCAAGGTCTTCTGGAAGTAAGCCGCCCCAAAGAACGAGATGATGGAATCGAGGTGACCCCCTCAGTATCCAACGCACTTGAGTGGCACAACCTTGTGAAAAACCGAGTAAAATGATTTTACAGTTAGGAGTAAGTTGTGCTGCATACTCATCATAAAGTTGTAAAAGGAAATTAGTATAATCCTCTATTTCATCCAATCTATCTTGTTTTGTCATCCAACTCGCTCCGACTATTCCTTTGCGCATATCCCAATAGAAGCGGTTGAGCGCTTCGGGAGCCAATACGAAATGCTCTTTTTTATCAAAATCTTCAAATTTTCGGATTATTGCACTGGCTAATTGACCAAAACCGTGGGTCACAATCCAAAAATACTGAGTGGTATCGCTGATAGTACCTTGCGTAAAATAGTGAGCCGTGTTTTGAACTTTAATTTTATGATGAATCATTTTTATGGTTGTAGGTTATAAGTTACTGGTTGTTGGTTGTCGAACGAAGTCAAATTTCGTTAAATTTTTTTTAAAATGCGAATATCGAGTTTAAAATAAGATAAGGAAGTTCAAAACATCTCTATTCTACGTTTCATTAATAGCCAACAACCAACAGCCAACAACTAATGATCAATAACCAACAACCAATAACCAATAACCAATTCCTATTTCATAAATCCTTCTGCTAACCAGCTGGCAATGGCTTGGCGGTTATTTTTAATCATGATGCGTTTTCTATCCAATTCATTACGAATATTGCCTATTTCAACAAAAACGGTTGTTGGTTTTGTTTCTCTGAGCATGTGCAAATCTCTTGTGGTGACTGTTCCGGTATAATCCCGATTGGCTTTGGTGGCATATTTCGCTTCGAGAGTAGCCTGCATTTTTTTAGCGATTCGGTAGCTTTCCTCATTTCCGCTTTGATAGTATAGAAATGTATCAATATGCTCTTTTTTACCCCTTGAATCGACGTGAATCACTATCAAACGCTGGTCAGTGATGCCTTTTTTATTATATTTTTCAAATAATTGATTGACAGCATCAGAGCGTTGAAAAAGGCGAGGCTTTTGACGGGCTGGTACTTTCAAATCGGGGAAGGTTTGTTCATCCGAATCACAAAGTAAAAAGTCGCCATCTCTAATACCATCATTAGGATCTCGATTGATGATAAATACAGTTGCAGAATGTTTAATCAGTTCACGTGCTACACGCAACGAAACATCATAGGCATATTCATCTTCGCAGAGCGTTCGACCTTCCACTTTGGCTTGTGCACCGGGGTCGGGTCCGCCATGACCACCTTCAACATAAAAAATCTTTCCTTTCAACTTTTTGTCAATAATGGGTACTTCTTCGTATTTTTTACCGAAAATACCAACCGTTTGAGTACGACCTGCAATGAGTTTCTCGGGAATTTCAGTATTATCTAATTCAGCTTTGGGCTTTACAACTTTTTTATTTCTACAATTTAAAGCATGATGGGGTACATATAAGTAATTATCTACTTTATATGACTGTTGTTTCATGTTTTTTTTAAAAAGATTGGTATTAAAAGATTCAATAAATTTAGCCAGGTCCAAATCTGCGATGCCCAACGATGAGCGAATACTTTTTCCGTTGTATTGATATATAAGAATCGGGAGGTTATAAATTTTACTTTTTTTAAGGGGTATATCCTTGGTGAGTTTATTGATTTTTAAAAACTGTTGATAATTGCAATCGTATTCATTCAGAAAATAGCTTTCTAATAACTGTTGGATACTCATATCTTTATACAATTTTACGCGCAAATATTCGGGCTGAGTGTCCGTCTGGAAGCTGCTAAACATAAAAAATAAAAAGAGCAATATAATGAAACGCATTGTCAGTACTTTTAAAAAATAAGATTATTTGGGTTTATCGCAAACTTTGAGCGTTCTTTAAAGAATGGGAGCTTGCATCAATTCTCACATAGTAGGTACAAATTTCCATTTTTTTAAAATAAAAAAGCCTTTTTGACGAAATATTCTTTCTCAAAAAGGCTTTTTGTATTATTTTAGGATGAAAGTATTCATATTAGTCCACAACTTTGAACTTATCATTTTCTTTTATCACCACTTTAGCGTCCTTATAACCAGCTAACTTCACCTTTGCTTTGAGTTCTTTAGCTTGTTGTAAAGTTTTGATTCCGTCCATTATGAAAATAGTCAAATCACCTTGTTTTACTTGGTCTATTTTCCAATAAGTAGAGACTTTAGAGTCGTCAAACAATTCAGGCTTTTTCATTGTAGCCACCTTTACCTTGAACGTTTTATCCACAACCTCTGGAATAATAGTTTTAACTGGCTCTGGTTTTTTAACTGGCTCCGGTTTTTTAACAGTTTCTACTTTAGGCTTATCATAAGTAGTGACTGGAGGTTTTACAACTGAAACATACGAACCAGGAACACCTTTTGTAGTTCCTTTTTCGGTTGTTTTGGGCTTTTCTGTTTTTGGTTGTTCTGCCTTAGGTTGTTCAACTTTTGGCTTAGGTGCGGGAGTGAATTTATTAGATGTCACCGCTTTTTCATTTTTCTCCTCAACGATATAAGCTGAGTTATTTCCTTCGGTTTTCACTTTTTCAAGTACCGAATTTGCTATTTCTCTTGAACTGAATACCCCAATTCTTACTTTTTGTTTGCCACCTTCTGGAACAACATAGACATTGCCTAATGATTTGAAATTATCATATTTTGAAACATTCATCACATCCTCATTGGAAGAAACTAATAGTTGCACTGAATATTGAGGTGCGCTTGGGCTTTTTTCAGTTACCTTTTGAGGGCGAGAATCGTAAGCAGGCGGCACGGGTGCAGGTGGGATTGTAGAGCGTTTAATGCCCTTATCCCCTGACGCAGCCGTTTCTGCACTGGCAATCAACTCTGATTTATCGGATACTGCGGATGGCTTTAAAGCAATATCACCTAAGCTTTTATTCGTCAAATCAGCAGGTTTAATTGATTTTTTACCAATTACAAATCCTTCTTTTGAATAAGTAATCAAATAGGTATTATTCGGCGGTAAATTGAAATTATAACGTCCTCTGGCATCTGTAACAGTTTCCAATTGCGTGTTGGTTACTTGATTTGTGGCTTTCACAAGCACGCCTTCAAGCCCTTCATCCGATGAAGCATCTAAAACTGAGCCTTTATACTGAGGGGTAGTTACACTCATTTCAGTGGGTACCTCACGCTCCATATTAACTTCCTCTGTGCGCGCAACTTTTACGAACTGAGGCTCGATTTTAACCGTTTTAGCCTTAAAACCTTCTTTTTTTAATTGTAAAACATAAGTTTTACCGTCATTGAGGTCAATTATCCAGTTACCACTTTTAAGTGAAGTGATGTTTTTTTCATTGCCTTGAGTAACGGTTAATTTCACATCTTTTATAGGTTTGCCATTGTCAAGGACAATTAAATTAACGGATTCCATTAATTTTTGAACCTGATAAATATCTTCTTTCCCTTTTCCGCCTTTTCTATTTGAAATGAAAAAGCCCATTTTCGAAGTGGCATCCATCACAAAACCGAAATCATCACCT
>JANMYC010001113.1:0-16588 GCA_031381715.1 Saprospiraceae bacterium | reverse complement strand
TTGGGAACGACCCGAATCCATTAATTTTGAAGCCTATAAAAACGATATTTTAGAGAAAAAAGAGGCATTTCAGCACGTCATTACTGAGGGGTTATTCAACTTTAATGATAAAGATTTAATTGCACTTTTTGACTATCATTTCTTCGTACAAATCAGTAAAAATACCTTTTTGCAGAGAAAAGCTGAAGATAAACGCTGGGGATATGAACCCAAATGGTTTATTGAGCATATTTGGAAAAGCTATCAAAAATATGGCCGCGTTGTTTTAGAGAATCCTTTCATAGATACATTCGTTTTATCGGGAGAACACCCTATTTCAAAGGAATTGATTAAAGCTATTTTACGGCTAAAACTATGAGAAGGCGCTAAAAATCAAAAGATATTTGGCACCTTTAAAAGTAATAAAAAACTACCTCATTCTACATTTTTACAAATTTTGTGGGCACATTCATCCCAATATTTGTTTCAGGTACTACAAAATAAACGCCTCCTTGAAAATTTTCTACGTCGAAATGAACATTATTAGCCCCTTTTTCAATATCTCTATATTCCACTTTGACAATTTTTCCCAGTGTATTTGAAAAATAGAATGCAACTTGTTTCTTTATAAGGCTTTCTAAATCAACATCAATAGTATTATCCGTGGGATTTGGCGATAAACTTTGCACAACAATGGGTACCAATTGAGTGGGTAACTGCCGACTAATGCTCAGGTTTTGAGCCGGTAGTAATTGCGGCGTAACACTTATAGATGCCTGATTATTGGCTGAATTATTATCAGTTGGGGTGGATACCAGCAGTTCTGAAAAAGACCCATCGAAAAATAAATGTTAGAGTTTCAAACGGGATACCCCACTTGAATGGTGTTGAGTGCTTACACATAGCGATGTTTGCTTTATGAAATTGCAGAATAAGTGAAATCGGTGAGCTAATGCAGATTTAAGCTATAAAACACCAAATTTACAGATTTTCATGGTTTTAATGTGACTCAAGCCCTTATAGTATTCTCTTCATTTTTATGATAAAATTGCGTTTTTATGGGTTATTTAATTGATTTTCCATTTTATTAGGTATAAAGTGCCATTAATATAAACTCACTAATGAAAACGTATGCAACTCCACATACTTATAATATAACCTATTCATTTAGCTTTAACTTTTCATAACTTTGCATTGTTCATTTTTAAGAACTAATCAAATATACCAAATCAAAATTTATTTTTAAAATGCAAGAAGTAAAGCCTTATACCCTCAAAAATAAAGTGCGCCTCGTCACTGCTGCCTCACTTTTTGATGGACATGATGTAGCAATAAATATCATGCGCCGAATCATGCAAGCCTCCGGCGCCGAAATTATTCACTTAGGCCATAACCGTTCGGTACAAGAGATTGTGAATACCGCCATTCAAGAAGATGTGCAAGGCATCGCCATCACGAGTTATCAAGGCGGTCACATTGAATTTTTTAAATACATGTTTGACCTTTTAAAAGAACGCGGTGCTGGGCATATAAAAATATTTGGCGGAGGGGGCGGAACTATTTTCCCAACTGAAATAGAGGAACTTCAGGCATACGGTATTACCCGTATTTACTCTCCTGACGATGGTAGGCACATGGGTTTGCAAGGAATGATAAATGATGTTTTAGAAAAATCTGATTTTCCTATTGGTGAAAATATTAATGGTGAAGTTAAAAAATTAGAAAAGACAAATCATAACGCGATTGCACGACTGATTACGGCTACAGAAAACTTTCCAGATAATAATAAAATATGGTTAACTGAGTTAGAATCCTCTATAAATACTGAGGGGGTACGTAAAGTTCCCATTTTAGGTATTACTGGAACAGGTGGTGCTGGTAAATCGAGCCTTGTTGACGAGTTGGTTCGTCGTTTTTTAATGGATTTTACTGATAAACATATTGCGGTGGTTTCAGTTGACCCTTCCAAACGCAAAACGGGAGGTGCACTTTTAGGCGACCGCATCCGCATGAACGCTGTGAATAACCCGCGGGTGTATATGCGCTCGTTGGCAACTCGCCAATCCAATCTCGCACTCTCACAACATGTGCAATCAGCGGTGGATATACTGAGGGGGGCACAATTCGATTTGATTATTCTTGAAACTTCCGGCATTGGGCAATCAGATACCGAAATCGTTGACCATTCTGATGTTTCACTCTACGTCATGACGCCTGAATACGGCGCAGCCACTCAATTAGAAAAAATTGACATGCTTGATTTCGCTGACCTTATCGCCATAAACAAATTTGATAAACGAGGTGGACTGGATGCTTTGCGAGATGTTAAAAAGCAATTTCAACGCAATCACAACATTTGGGATTTGCCGACAGATGAAATGCCCGTAATAGGAACAATTGCTTCGCAATTCAACGATGCAGGAATGAATGTTTTATATCAAAAAGTCATTTCAAAAATTATTGAAAAAACCGGAGCAGACTTAGTTTCGAAACATAAAAGTGGGGAAAATGGTATTTCAGAAAAAATATACATCATTCCGCCAAGTCGCACTCGATATTTAAGTGAAATAGCTGAGACTTGCCGCAATTATGATAAGTGGGTTCTAAAACAAAGCGATACTGCCCGCCAATTATTTTCAATAAAAAATACAATTGAAAATATTAAAACTACTTCAGCACATATTCCCAAAAGTGAAATTACTAAGGGGTTAGAAAAAATATATGCCGAGCAAGAACTGAATCTTGATGGACAGTGTAAAAAAATACTCGATACTTGGGAATCTAAAAAAACCGCTTATGCCCAAGATGTATTTGTGTATCAAGTCCGTGGCAAAGATGTCAAAGTCAATGCCTTTCATAAAACACTATCGGGTAATAAAATTCCAAGAGTCATTTTACCAAAGTTTAAAGATTGGGGTGAAATATTAAAATGGTCATTAAGTGAAAATGTACCAGGCGAGTTTCCATATGCCGCCGGTGTCTTTCCTTTTAAAAGAGAAGGCGAAGATCCTACTCGTATGTTCGCAGGCGAAGGCAATCCCGAAAGGACAAATCGTCGTTTTCACTACGTTTCAAAAGGTTTACCTGCCAAACGCCTTTCTACAGCTTTTGACTCGGTGACCCTTTATGGCGAAGACCCTGACCACCGCCCCGATATTTATGGAAAGGTCGGTAACTCAGGAGTTTCGGTTTGTTGCTTGGATGATGCCAAAAAGCTTTATTCTGGTTTTGACTTATCCAGCCCGAAGACATCAGTTTCGATGACCATCAATGGACCGGCGGCTACGATTACGGCTTTTTTTATGAATGCCGCTATTGATCAAGAATGTGAGAAATACATTCGAGAAAATAAATTAGAACATTTGTACCAAATTAAAATTAAAGAGCTTTACACGGACAAAGGGCTTACCCCCCCTCAGTATAAAGGTGAAATACCAGAAGGAAATGACGGATTAGGCTTACGACTCTTAGGTATTTCGGGTGACCAAATTTTGGAAGCCGAAGTTTATAATCAATTGAAAAACAAGGCTTTATCATCCGTGAGAGGAACTGTTCAAGCGGATATTTTAAAAGAAGACCAAGCACAGAATACGTGCATTTTCAGTACCGAGTTTTCATTAAAACTCATGGGCGATGTACAAGAGTATTTTATCAATAATAAAATTCGGAATTTTTACTCAGTTTCTATTTCGGGTTATCACATTGCTGAGGCTGGGGCGAATCCGATTTCACAATTAGCATTCACATTATCCAATGGTTTTACTTTTGTGGAATATTACGTTTCAAGGGGAATGAACATTGATGATTTTGCGCCTAATTTATCATTTTTCTTTTCAAATGGTGTTGACCCTGAATATGCTGTCATCGGACGTGTGGCTCGTAGAATTTGGGCAAAAGCGATGAAATTGAAATATGGTGCCAATGAACGCAGTCAGCAATTGAAATATCATATCCAAACATCGGGTCGCTCACTGCACGCACAGGAAATTGCTTTTAATGATATTCGAACAACACTCCAAGCTTTGTATGCCATTTATGATAATTGTAATTCGCTACACACCAATGCTTACGATGAAGCCATCACGACGCCCACGGAAGAATCCGTTCGGAGGGCAATGGCGATACAAATGATTATAAACCATGAATTGGGTTTGGCTAAAAATGAAAACCCGATGCAAGGCTCATTCATCATTGAAGAATTGACGGATTTGGTGGAAGAGGCCGTTTTAATAGAGTTTGATAGAATCAGCGAAAGGGGTGGCGTGTTGGGGGCAATGGAAACGATGTACCAACGCAGCAAAATTCAAGAAGAAAGTATGCACTATGAAATGTTGAAGCACACAGGCGAGTTGCCCATTATTGGTGTCAATACATTTTTGAGTAGTGAAGGCTCTCCTACTATTATCCCTCAAGAAGTTATCCGTGCAACAACTGATGAAAAAGAAAATCAAATTGGTACACTCGAAAACCTGAAATCGCGTACCCCCTCAGTATCAGAGCAAAAACTGAGTCGCTTACAAGACATCTGTATCAACAACGGAAACATTTTTGAAGAACTAATGGAAACCGTAAAATATTGCTCACTTGGGCAAATAACACACGCTCTATATCAGGTCGGCGGGCAATACCGTCGAAATATGTAGATATTAAGGGACAAAGTAAAAAATAAACTACCCAATTTAACAATTCTATTGATTTTACTATGCGTTAAATTGCCTTTAAATAATTCATTATTTAAGAAGAATTTAACGAGGAGTAAAGGAAATAGAATGACTAAATTGGGTAGATTATTTTTTGTATTAGGCCTAAACCCAATATAATTGCCAACTTGGGTAGTTTATTTTTTACTTTATCCCTTAAATTTCTTGAAGTATTCAGTTTGAAGTATAAACAAATACTTCAAACTGAATACATATTTATTACTCTTGTGACAACTGCCGATTATCTAAAATAAGCTGGTTTGCCAAAAGAGTATTTTGGCTTTTCTTTTCTTTCAACGGTGCAGAAATAGGTGCATCATCCAAATCTCTAAAATCAGATTTTATTATCACTACATCAGTCACCTCGCCATTATCAATAGCTTTCTCAAGCAACTGTCCTTGAGTTAAAATATATTTTGAAAATAAAGCCAAAGACGGATCCTTCTGAATTTTTTCATTTTTAAGTTTTACTGCCACCTTAGCAAGCTGATAATCATTGTCAGAAGATGCCTTTTCCAAATTATCGTATTTATTCAACTTATATCGACGAATCAGTTTTATCAAATCAACGCCATAAGTCTTATCTGTGGAATAACCGCAGGCTCTTAAGCCATAAGCCCAATTAATAAAGTCCGTTCTCTTATATTTAAAAAGTTCTTGATAATTCGGCTTCTGGATGAGGAATTTAGAGTGATGACTGAAAGATTCACGCGCAGATTCATATTTCATAAACTTAGATGGAACATGTTTACCATTTTTATCGTAGTCATCATCGAAAGAATAAACAAAGTCTCCGTCTCCTGATTTTTTCCACTTGATACCAAAATGATTATTGCTGCGCTTGCACAAACTGGAATTACCGAACCCTGATTCCAAGATTGCTTGTGCTAAAATAATGCTTGTTGGAATACCGCTCTTAGAAGATTCTTTTTGAGCAATTTGATTATATTTTAAGATATAATTTTCAATACTTATATTATTGGAGAATATTTTTTCAGAAAATAAGAGTGCAATAATAAATAAAATAAAAAATAAGGACTTTTTCATAAACTGATTTTTTAGTAAGAAACATTTCTGTTTATTTTTTCTATAGAAAGACATAGTCAAGGGTTGTGCCACTTTCGACTTTTGAGATGGGTAAATTCTATCAAATAAAACATGTGGATAGTTTAATAATCGTAATACATTGCTTAGTAATTTTTTACATAAACAAATAATTATCACATGTTAAAGTACATTTCTTGTGCGAGAAAATCGACGGAAACAGTTTGTGTTTTGTGCTTAATGGATTTTATAAAAAAAGATAAATATATTAATTTTTTGTAAAACATTGTTAAAAAAAACGTTATACTATTAAAAAAATTATATACAATTAAAAAATAGGATTAAATTTGTAGTATCTATATCAAACAACATTTGTCCTACATGAGCAAAATAGACCATAATGACCAAACTAATAATCTACATATCCCTAATTTTTGTATTTCTCAATAGTCCTGTATTCTCCCAGAACAGCACTATTTGGAGAGGATATGTTTCCTATCAAAATGGAATAAACGAAGCGGACGAGCAGGTTTGTGATATTGTTAAAAATGGGCAATTGCGGATTGAACCCGCATTAAGTAATCAAGCCATCTATTGGTCCAATTTCTTGTATAAAGACACCATCTGCATATCTCGCGATTTCAGCTACGAAGTAAGGGTTAAAAATGGTAATATTAATGCACTCAGTAATGAGTGTAAGTTTGGTTTTTTTAGTAATGGAAGAAAAACCAATATTACGCTCGCTAACACATTATCCGGGCAAATCAATACTTCTATACAAATAGCTGATAGTATAATTGCTAAAAATCAACTAAATTTAGTAACTGATTTAAGTCAGTGGCGAACTGTTCGACTAAATTTCATGGGAGATACCATTGCTTTACAGATTGACAATATTGAAAAATATAAAGTAGTTTATAAACATAATATTTGTAATCTTGATATTATCAATTTTGTACTCCCAAGTGATGGAAGTATTGATTGGATTAAGGTATATGATAGCCGGAATACAGTAGTTTGGCAAGAAGAATTTCAAAATTGCGGCAACTTTACCCCCGGAATTATTTGTGACCCATTCCGACTTGATCAATCTATTTCGATTTCAAGACCGTGTGCAAGTGATACACTCTCATTATCGGCTAATTTCCCAGCAATGAGTTATCGCTGGACGAACCCTCTACTGAAAGTGGATTCTAACAGAGTTGCTAGATTCGCTAATCCGATAAATGGACGATATGAATTGACTGCTAATATTAACAGATGTTTTATTTTTTCAAAAAACTTTGATGTAAATATCTCTCAGCAAACAATTATTAATCAAGACGTTCAATTATGTTTTGGTAAAACATACAAACTACCTAAAGGTAGAATTGTAAGTATTGCAGGAACTTATCGAGATACCTTGCAAACCAGAGCAGGTTGTGATAGCATTATCGTTACAAAACTGAGTTTTAATACGATTCCTGTTAATACACTAAATGTATCTTTATGCAGTGAAAAAGAGTATCGCCTACCAAGTGGAAAAATAGTTACAACAGCTGGGTTATATCGAGATACTTCTCAAAATACTGAGGGGTGTATCCAAGTAACTGAAATAAATTTAACTCTCAATAATGCTATCAGTAATAATGTAACAGCAAATATATGTGAAGGGCAAAATTACATCCTTCCAAAGGGTAAAGTGGTTAATATTTCAGGCGTTTATAAAGATACTATTAGATTATCCGGTGGATGCGACAGCATCATAATCACTAATTTAATTGTAAATAGTAATCCTAAAGTTAAAATATCAGTACCCAATTCTGAAAATTTTTCGGAAGGTGATATACTACCCCTCAGTATAAATGATATTCCGAATGCTAATTATACTTGGTTAGAAAACAATAAAGTCATTTTTAATAATGAAAAGAATCCAAGTATCAGTGTTAAAGGCGGTGAAAACGTATATAAAGTCGTTGTAAAAACTTCATCTGGGTGTTCTGCAACCGATTCAATAAAAATATTAGCTTTGCCTAAAATTGAATTACCCAATGCTTTTACACCCAATAGTGATAATCTGAATGACAATTTCACTATTGTCAATAAAGGAAATAATGAAAGTTTATATTCCATTGAAAAGTTTTTAGTATTTGATAGATTCGGAAAGCAAGTTTATAATAATCAAAATGGGTTAAAAGGATGGGATGGTAAGCTCAACGGTGAAGATTTAATATCGGATGTTTACATCTTTACTATCAAATTACGCGCACCAAATGGTTCTATTTTCAATTTTTCAGGTGAGGTGACACTACTTAGATAAGTTATTTTAATTTCGCTATAAATAATTTCTTAACTTTGCGTCCCAATTGGAATGATTCAGAAAATCATTCCAATTGTTTTTTAATAAAATTAAAAGTTCCACGTGGAACAATTATTAAGCCCAAAGGGTATAGCATAAAATATAAATTATGGAAGTTACCAATCCAACAATCATTACTTCATCAAAGAATAAGACAGGAATAAAGGTATTTGCCCCTGCCAGTGTAGCGAATGTAGCTTGTGGTTTCGATGTTTTAGGATTTGCATTAGAAAGACCTGGGGATGAAATAATAGTTCGCCATTCAGATAGTCCTGGTTTAAAAATTACCAAAATTACCGGAGGAAAACTTCCTTACGAGGTAGAACGCAACACTGCAGGCTATGCAGCATTGAAACTGCTTGAGTATTTAGGAGAAACAAATATGGGTATTGAAATGGAAATCCATAAAAAAATGCCTTTTGGAAGTGGCTTAGGATCAAGTGCGGCAAGTGCGGTAGGCGCTGTTTTTGCCGTAAATTCTTTATTAAAAAGCCCTTTAGAAAAGCGAGATTTACTCCAATTTGCTGTTTTAGGTGAAAGTATTGCAAGCGGTGCGATCCATGCGGATAATGTAGCACCATCCCTTTTAGGTGGAATGACCTTGGTTCGAGACAGTGAAACACTTGATGTCCACCGTATTTTTACCCCAAAAGGCTTATATGCAACAGTAATTTACCCGAAAGTAGAGGTTTTAACTAAAGAAGCTCGAGCTATGTTAAAACTTGACGTGCCTTTGAAAAATATGGTAAAACAGTCCGCTAATTTAGGTGCTTTTGTCATAGGAATGTTCAATTCAGATTTTGAATTGATAAGACGCTCTCTCCAAGATGTTATTATTGAGCCACAAAGAGCACAATTGATTCCTCATTTCTACGAAATTAAAGAAGCTGCCTTAGCTGAAGGAGTATTAGGATGTAGTATTTCTGGCTCAGGTCCCTCAATTTTTGCTTTGAGTCAAAACAGCATTATCGCTGAAAAAGCCGGTGAAATAATGAAGAAAATATATGAAAAGCACAAGATTGAATGTGAGTTATATGTATCTGCCATTAATTTAGAAGGTACAACTTTGTGCTAAATTTAACCGTATAAAAGAGGCTTAAACCTCGCAGATTTTAAATAGTCTTGCGAGGTTTTTTATTAAATTTGCAAACATAAATTCATTAGATAAAAGTTCCACGTGGAACAAAAAATTAAACCCATTAATTATGAAGCTGTATAGTACAAAAAGTCCGGATACATTTGTTTCATTAAAAGAAGCTGTTTTCAAAGGATTACCTGTAGATAATGGGCTTTTCATGCCAGAAAATATCTCGAAACTACCTAAAGACTTCATCCAAAATTTAAAAAACCACACATTCCAAAGCATTGCTTTTGAAATTTCTCGACACCTAATGAGAGGGGTAGTACCAGATAATGACCTAAGGGAAATAGTAGAAAAATCTATTGATTTCCCAGCACCAGTCGTAAAGTTGGATGATGATACCCACATTTTAGAGCTTTTTCACGGGCCTTCTTTAGCTTTTAAAGACTTCGGAGCACGATTCATGGCACAGCTAATGTCCTATTTCAATAGGGGAAACGATGAAGAATTAGTGATTCTGGTTGCTACTTCAGGAGATACTGGCGGAGCGGTTGCTGCTGGTTTCTATAAAACACCCAGCATAAAAGTAGTTATTCTTTACCCAAGTGGTAAAGTAAGTATGCTACAAGAAAAGCAATTGACTACTTTAGGAGAAAACATTACAGCCTTAGAAGTGGATGGTACTTTTGATGATTGCCAAGCTTTAGTCAAAAAAGCCTTTTTAGATACTGAGCTTATCAATAGAATACGTCTTAGTTCGGCCAACTCTATCAATATTGCTCGCCTTATCCCCCAGAGTTTCTACTACTTTGAAGCTTTCAAACAAGTAGATTCAAAGGGAAAACCTGTTGTATTTTCTATCCCTTCTGGCAACTTTGGTAACCTTACGGCTGGTCTTTTTGCCAAGAAAATGGGCTTACCCGTTTATCAATTTATTGCTGCCACTAATGCTAATGCTGTCGTCCCGAAATATTTACAGACAGGAAATTATGAACCGCACCCCTCAGTACCTACACTCTCTAATGCAATGGATGTAGGTAATCCTTCTAATTTCGCCCGTATGTTAGACCTCAATAGTTCCACGTGGAACAAGATGAAAAGAGGAATAAAAGGGTATTCTTACGATGATTATACTACTAAAAAAGCTATGATAGAAGTGTTTCAAAAGTATAATTATATCATGGATCCTCATGGGGCGGTCGGTTATTTAGCATTAAAAGAATATCAAAAAAAGAAAGATGTTGTCGGAGTTATATTAGAAACGGCTCATCCAGCCAAATTTCTCGATGATGTAGAAAGCATTTTAAATAGAAAAATAGATATACCCGATAGGCTTATTTCCTTGATTGATAAGAAAAAGGAATCTATACTGAGGGGGATTGATTTTCCAAGTTTTAAAGAATGGCTAATCGAAAACTATTGATTGCAAGTTTAAATAAAGAGTCCCTTTGTTCCACGTGGAACAAAGGGACTCTTTATTGTTTGAAAGTTGACATTTATTAGACAAAAGAAAACCTTTCTCTTTGATATTCTATCTATATTTACAGAGTTTTTAGTAATTATTTTAATTTTGAAATCAATCAATCTAAGTACATGAAAAAAAGTATCCAAAGAATTTTACTTGGAATATCTCTATTAGTGTTATTCGTTCCACTAATGAAGGGTCAAGACAAAGCGAAAGCTTTTGATGACAAGTTCCGACAGTTGGAGGAAATCCTTCCAACACCCAATACATACCGCACAGGTTCTGGTGCGCCCGGGCATGAGTACTGGCAGCAGCAAGCTGACTACAAAATGAAGTTGGAGCTTAATGACGAAAAGCAACAACTCAACGGGGAAGAGACAATTACTTACACTAACAATTCTCCTGATGCATTATCATACCTTTGGCTACAGCTGGATCAAAATAATTTTGAGAAAGACGGTATTGCGGCGAAGACCAATCAGACAAAAATAGATGACCGTATGAGTGCTGGTCAACTGGCTATTTTAGATCCTCAAACGGATTATGGATTCAAAGTAGATTGGGTCAAAGACGTTATGGATAAAGCATTGCCTTACACAATAGTAGAAACTATGATGCGCGTTGACCTTCCAAAACCTTTGAAAAAAGGGGAGAAGTTCTCATTGAAAGTTAAGTGGATGTTTAATATTGTCGACCGCTTAAAAACTGGTGCTCGCTCTGGTTGGGAATATTTTCCGGAAGAGAACAACTACTTATATTGTATCGCTCAGCACTATCCACGTATGTGTGTATATAGTGATGTGACAGGCTGGCAGAACAAACAGTTTTTGGGATCGGGTGAATTTACACTTGTATTTGGAAATTATGAAATGGCTTTAACTGTACCCGCTGACCATATAGTAGGGGCAACTGGTACTTTACAAAATCCCACTCAGGTATTGACAGCTGCACAAATTGAGCGTTTTAATAAAGCTAAAACGACTTATGATAATCCAGTGATTATAGTGACAGAGGCCGAAGCGAGAGAGATAGAAAAAACGAAATCAAGCGCTAAGAAAACGTGGATTTTCAAAGCTGAAAATGTTCGTGATTTTGCGTTCTGCTCATCGCGTAAATTCATTTGGGATGCAATGGCTGTGAAGCAAGATAATGGAACTGCGCCTTTAGCAATGTCTTATTATCCAAAAGAAGGAAATCCGCTTTGGGAAAAATATTCCACAAAGTCTGTGGCGCATACCCTTAAATGGTATTCACATCACACCTTCCCTTATCCATATCCCGTAGCGATTTCGGTGCACACTGACCGCATCGGAATGGAATACCCAATGATATGTTTTAATGGCGGGCGTCCTGAGAAAGACGGAACATACAGCGAGCGAACAAAATATGGTTTGATATCTGTAATCATTCATGAGGTAGGGCACAACTATTTTCCGATGATTGTCAACTCGGATGAACGTCAATGGACTTGGATGGATGAAGGATTAAACTCATTCTTACAATATCTCGCAGAGCAACAGTGGGAGCGTGATTACCGTTCTCGCCGCGGGCCAGCTTCTGAAATTGTAGATTATATGAAAGGGGATATCTCAAGATTAGAACCTATCATGACCAATTCAGAATCTATCCGCCAGTTTGGAAATAATGCTTATGCTAAGCCTACGGCTGCTTTAAATATATTACGCGAAACTGTAATGGGTCGAGAGCTGTTTGATTATGCTTTTAAAACATACGCTAATCGTTGGATGTTCAAGCACCCTATGCCTGCGGATTTTTTCCGTACATTGGAAGATGCATCTGGGGTAGATTTGGATTGGTTCTGGAGAGGCTGGTTTTATACAACCGACAATGTCGATATTGCCATAGATAAAGTTCGTACTTTACGCTTAGATACTAAAAATCCTGATGTGGAATTTGTAACTAAAAAAGAAGAAAGTAAGAGCAAGCCACGCGGTATCACAAGTATCAAAAACGAAAAAGAAATCAAGCAAACTCAAGATGAAATCGACCGTAGTATCAGAGACTATTACAGCGATGATGATGAGTTTCAAGCAACTATACTGGACAAAGAAGATTACCAAAAATATATAGCGACTTTAGGAAAAGAAGAAAAAGCATTATTGGAAAGTGGTTTCAATTTTTACGAAATTACTTTTGATATGAAAGGTGAATTGGTATCACCTATCATCGTGGAACTTCAATATACAGATGGGACTAAAGACTACCACAACATCCCTGCTGAGATTTGGAGAATGGGAAATCGCAAGGCAACTAAGGTATTCAAGACAACCAAAGAGTTAAAACAAGTGGTGCTTGATCCATACCTCGAAACTGCTGACGTTGATATGAATAACAACTACTTCCCACCTAAGCCACAAATGAGCCGCTTTGAATTATTTAAAAGAAGCGGAAATCAATTTGGTGGTGGAGAAAATCCTATGCAACGCATGAAGCGGGCTAAGGAAAAAGAGAAAACATCGGGAGGAGGTAAATAAATTAGTTTCAACTACAAACTAACCCCTTCAGTGATTCATTTACTGAGGGGGTTAGTTTTTTAATTGATTTTCAAGATAGTACTTTACATATTTCATGTAAACAATAATTCAAATTTTTATCTTTGTTCTTTTTAATAAACAATTGAGCGAGTCCACAAAAATATGCAAAATCAAAGCACCCCTTTTATAGATGTTGAAAAAGTAATAAGTAGTAAAAATCCTGCACTGGCAAAATTTTTACCAGGCTTCGTTTTGCGTTATTTAAAAAAAATTATTCATGAAAATAGAATCAATGGTTTTATTGAAAAGAATGGTCATCTCAAAAATCATGAGTTCGTAGAAGCTACATTTAAAGAGATGGGTGCTCAGATAAATATCCGAGGCATTGAAAATATTCCCTTATCCGGTGGGTGTATAATAGCTGCTAATCATCCACTTGGAGGTTTGGACGGAATAGGGTTGATGAAAGCAGTTGGGGCACATCGAAAAGATATTCGCTTTTTTGTAAACGATATTTTATTAAATTTACAAAACTTTGGCGAGCTTTTCGTGGGTGTCAATAAACATGGTAAAAACCCTAAAGAAAATCTTCGCTTAATGGACGAAATTTTTGCCTCGGATAACTGTGTTTTATTTTTTCCCGCAGGCTTAGTATCGAGGAGACAAAACGGCATCATAAAAGATCTTGAATGGCAAAAAAGTTTTATTGCAAAAGCCATTCGTTATAACAAACCAATTATACCTACATTTATAGGAGGCTCTAATTCCAATTTTTTTTATAACTTAGCAAATTGGAGAAAAAAAATAGGTATAAAAGCGAATATTGAAATGCTGTACCTTGCTGACGAAATGTACTCTCAAAACAATCATACAATTGATTTTGTGTTCGGAAAACCAATTGAAGCCAGCACATTCACCAATAAATACAGTCATGCTGAATGGGCACAAAAGATTAGAGAATATGTCTATCAATTAGAAAAAGATAACTTTGCAGAATTTAAAGACTCTTGAATACTATTATTTATAGAGCGATTATAAACGTAACAATGAAGCCAATTATAGCACCAATAAGTAGAGAGTTAATTAAATCAGAATTAACAGATGAAAGATATATCCGTAAAACGAATTACGGCGATAATAAAATATTCATTGTGAATCACCACAATGCCCCCAACGTAATGTTAGAAATTGGAAGATTAAGAGAAGCGAGTTTTCGAGGCGCGGGTGGTGGCACTGGTGAAGAAATAGATGTTGACGAAAATGACACTTGTGATGTGCCTTATCAACAGCTCATTGTGTGGAACGAAGAGGATAATGAAATTATTGGTGGTTACAGATATATCCTTTGCAGAGATGCCATTTTGCCAGATGGGACGCTTAACCTCTCAACTGCCCACCTTTTTGATTTCAGTGAAAAATTTGTGAACCAATACATTCCTTTTACTATAGAGTTGGGGCGTTCGTGGGTTCAGCCTGCCTATCAACCTTCTGTAAGCAATAGAAAAGGGCTTTTCTCTTTGGATAATTTATGGGATGGTTTGGGTGCACTAATAGTCATGCATTCAGACATGAAATATTTTTTCGGTAAAGTAACCATGTACCCGTCATACAATGTGGAAGCACGGGATTGGTTAATGGCTTTTATGCAGTATTACTTTCCTGATGCGGATAAGTTAGTCACGCCTATTATCCGACTTGAATACCAATATGATATTTTAAAAATTCAAGAAAACTTCAAAGTGCTGGAATACAAAGAAGGATATAAAGTACTCAATCAGAAAGTAAGGCAACTGGGTGAAAACATTCCACCACTCATTAACTCATATATGAACCTCAGCCCGAGTATGCATACATTCGGTACCGCTGTCAATGATCTATTTGGCGATGTAGAAGAAACGGGCATAATGATTACGATTGCAGATATTTATGAAAGCAAGAAACACCGTCATATTGAAAATATTCAAAAATAATAAACTGAGCATTTAAAACTAAACAGCCTATTCGAAAAGTTCGAATAGGCTGTTTTTGTTTAAATCTAATCTAAGATTATTCTCTTTCCATAAGATTCCCCAGGGAACCTAAAATACTTCCAGATTCTTTTCCTCTATTAAAAGTACCGTAAGATATTATTTTACTCGCCAAACGGCTGATAGGAATAGTTTGAATCCATACTTTTCCGGGTCCCCTCAGTGAAGCGTAGAATAAACCTTCTCCACCAAATACAGCATTGCGAATGCCTCTCACAAATTCAATATTATAACTGACACCACTTGTGAAGGCTACTATACATCCAGTATCTATCCGTAATAGTTCTCCAGGCTTTAAAGTCTTTTCAATGACCAAACCGCCAGCGTGCACAAATGCCAGACCATCACCTTCAAGTTTTTGCATAATAAAACCCTCACCACCAAATAGCCCCGTACCTAATTTTCTTTGGAATTCAATACCAACAGAGACACCTTTTGCGGCGCATAAAAAAGAATCCTTTTGGGCAATTACCTTACCACCCAACTCGCTCAAGTCCAATGGAATGATTTTACCAGGATAAGGTGCTGCAAATGATACTCTTTGCTTAGCTACCCCGATATTAGTAAAAGCAGTTAAAAAAAGACTTTCACCAGTGAGTAAGCGTTTGCCCGCCGAAAAGATTTTACCCATAAAACCCTTATCCTGATTAGAGCCATCGCCAAAAATAGTGGACATTTCAATATCTTCGTCCATCATCATGAAACTACCTGACTCTGATATGGCTGTCTCATCTGGATCGAGTTCTACTTCGACGCATTGCATTTCTTCACCGTAGATTTTGTAATCAATTTCGTGACTTTTCATTTTTTAATAGGTATTGAGATTTAAAAAAAATATTATTCACTATAAAAGCAATTTTTAACTTAAAAATGTTCCCCGTTTTTAACAGTATAGATAAACGATAATAAAAAAGGGATTGAGATTGATATAAAACGGATGAAATACTGAGGGGGGTATTACTCCCGCTTCCTTCTCATCAAAACCCATTGCCCATAATCCCAATCTTTTATTTTTTCATATTGCGGTAACAATACAGGCATTTCATCTTGAGTGCAATAATAAAAATCATATACATTGATAGTATCTGGCTTTTTGTCGTAGCGCAATGGTGCAATCCAACTCAAATTATTCTTCGCTTTATGATATGTGAATGAGGGATTAAATGTCCAAGTCGTATTCAACCTCAAAGCTTGTTTTTTATCCGATTTACCGTATTCAGACTTTAAATAATCCAAAATTTCATACGTATGCCTATCATACCACCACTCCCGGTAATAATCCAAAGCACTTGCTCTCTTGATATGATTAAGTGAAAAAATGATAAAAATCAAAGAAACCGCTATGCCTAAGCCTTTTTTAAATTCAAAACTCCAAACTGCCATCACAGGCATCAGCATTGCTAAAAGCGGATAAAAAAACAGCGCAGTCCTATCTGTTACATATTGATTACCGAGTAAA
>JANMYC010001573.1:0-2716 GCA_031381715.1 Saprospiraceae bacterium | reverse complement strand
AAGGAGTATGCTGCGGCTTCGCCGTTGTCTGCTTCGTGAATGGCTATTTTAAGATTTTCCCAAACTTGGCGTTGTTTGGGTAATAAATGGTCTTCCAACTCTTCCAAAGTAGGTTTTGTTGGATGAACGATGATTTGAAGTTTTTTGAACAAAGCCATAAGGAGTGGTTCGTCCTCTTCATTGTAAGAGATGATGATATTTTTTGTCATGTCGCCTTTTTTACAAAGGTAAGGATTCTACGGGTACAAATCAATGCTTAAAAATATATTTTTAAGACGCATTAAATAAATTGTTATGAAAGCAAATCCTTCGCACCTGAAATGGGGCGGGGAGTTAGTGGTAGTAGTCTCCCCCTCAGTATAAAGGGTGAAAATACCTCAAATACGCTCAATATTTTGCAAAAAGGCAAAGGTTTTTGATTTTCAGTATATCAACCTTTAATGCTTTTATCCCTTGAATTGGGGATATACAAAACCGTAACATAGGTTTACTTTTGTTATATCAAAAACGGATTTATTCTATATCAAAGTTTTTCACACGTTCCCGTAATTACTGTTGTTACATCTGACCACAACTATATTGTATAGGCTGCCCATCACCTAATTGTGCACTATTTTTTACCAATAATAACCTTTAATACAAAAATGCTCCACATCAATATGGATTTCATTATGAATATGAATTAGGCGAGCCGGTGGCTCTACCTGTATGACCTCAATTTAAAACATCAACTAATCAACTTTTTTAACCCCCCAATATTGCGATCTCTTATTTAATTTTTAATTTGAACCCTTTTAATAAAATCTCTCGACTGACCCCAGCGAGAGATTTTTTTTTAATTAAAAACGATTATCATAGGTAAACTACTTTACTTTGTCGAATTGTCCTTAATTTTGAACTTTTGAAAACAACAAAAGCCTTTCTAAAACGTAAATAAGATGCTTGTGCAGTAGTCAGGTTGGCGCAGAGTAAGCATTTTAACATAAAAAATCGATTATGCAATTTCTATATCCCAGTTTTTTATTTGCTTTAGCAACTTTAGCAATACCGATCATTATCCACCTTTTTTATTTCAGAAGGTTCAAAACGGTGTATTTCACGAATGTCCGTTTTTTACGGGAGGTGAAAGAAGAGAGTTCTTCGCGCCGTAAGTTGCGCAACTTGTTGGTGCTTTTGGCGCGGTGCTTAGCCGTTGCTTTTTTGGTTTTTGCGTTTGCACAACCGTTTATACCCCGTAATACTGATGGGGTAAAAAAAGGTGAGCAAGTGGCTTCTATTTATATTGATAACTCCTTCAGTATGAATGCTTTATCAAAAGATTTGGCTCTTTTAGAAAAAGCCAAATTGAAAGCCCACGAGATAGTAGAGGCGTATGCCAATGACGATAAATTCCAGATATTGACCAATGATTTTGAAGGTCGCCACCAACGCTTGGTGTCCAAAGCGGAGGCTTTTAATTTTATTTCTTAAATAAAAACGACCCCCTCAGTACAGGAGCTTTCAAAAGTGCTGACGCGCCAAACGCAGGCACTCAACACCAGTAAAGCACCCAATAAAACGGCTTTCATCCTCTCGGATTTTCAAAAAAATATCACGGATTTAAATAATTTTAAGGATACTTCTATTGAAGTTAACCTTTTACCGCTCACGGCGGTGCAGGAGAAAAACATCGCCATTGATTCCGCATGGTTTGAAGCACCCTTACAAATGATGGGTCAAGCGAATCCGCTCGTGGTGCGCGTGACCAATTACACCAATGAAGACGTTGAAAACATAAAACTCAGCGTAAAACTCGACGGGCAAGACAAGCCGATTGGTTTATTAAATTTAAAAGCCAAATCAAGTGTGGAAGATACTGTCAATGTGGCAATTTTGAGAAATGGCTGGCATGAGGCGCAATTGAGCATTACGGACTATCCCGTTCAGTTCGATGACCATTATTTTTTCACTTTCAATGTGCCTGCTAACATCAATATTTTATCCATTTATGATGGTTCTGAAAATCGGAATTTGAGTTCAGCCTTGCAAAGTGTGAAAAATTTTAAACTCACGAGCCAATCGAGTGGTGGCGTGCAATATTCACAATTCCCTAATTATCAAATGATTGTGTTATCGGGCTTGTTCCAAATGTCGTCGGGTTTGGCGGCAGAGTTGAGTCATTATATTAAAAATGGCGGCAATGTGGTGGTTTTTCCATCCCCCTCAGTAGATTTGGCTTCTTACAGCAATTTTTTCAATAATTTGCAATCCAATAATCTGAGTGCTTATGAAAACACACCCCGCGAAGTGTCGTTTTTGAACTTCGATGAATTCATTTTTAAAGATGTTTTTTCAAATAAAACAGCCAATTTCAAACTCCCCGCCTCAACGGGCAATTACCGCTTGACGAACCGCAACGGTGAAAATATTATGACTTACCGCGACGGCTCAAGTTTTATGACTAAAAATAAAATTGGTCAAGGGCATTTATATCTATGTGCGGCGGCTTTGGATGATAAATCATCGTCATTGGCGCGCACGGGTGAGGTTTTTGTTCCGATGCTCTATAAAATGGCGATTTCGAGTGCCAAAGAATGGAAAATTGGATACACCATCGGAAAAGATGATTTCATAGAAGCCGATTCAAAAGGCATTGCAGGTGAAACATCGTACAAAATGAAGGGCGCAAAAGAGGAGTTCATCCCCGAACAACGCATCATTGCAGCTAAAGCTATTC
>JANMYC010001086.1:0-8717 GCA_031381715.1 Saprospiraceae bacterium | reverse complement strand
TAAAAACGTTAACGAAAATCGAAATTAGGTTTAATTTTGCGTAAAATACTGAAAAATGAAATCAAAGTTGTGTTTTATACTGAGGGGTGCTACCCTTTTATTTCTACTTAGCCTAACACCAGTTTCAAATATCTCGGCTCAGTGCCCGATGTGTCGCATTACTCTCGAGAGTAATTATAAAAATGGTGGTACTCAAGGTAAAGGAATGAACACGGGCATTTTACTGTTGCTTGTTACACCGTACCTTATTGTGGGTGGGATTGCTTTTGTTTGGTATCGCAATAGAAAGAGGAAATCAGATTTCGAGCTTGAAGAGGAATTGGCTACAATAGCTTAAACCTATATTTTGAAAAAGAAAAATCCATCTCGGGCAATTAAAGCTGAGATGGATTTTTTATTTTAATTAGAAAATGGGCGTTAATAGTACTTTTTCATTTTAATTAAAGCATAAATAATGCCTGGTATTATAAATAAAAAAGACAACACAAGTGCAATAATCCAATCATTGCCGCTCCAGTCATCTAGAAGTCCCATCGCTAACCAGCCCAACCCAATAATAGCTAAAACCACATACAGCCCCTTTGAAATATCCGCATTACCAGCTTTTTTACCTTTCAAAAGTTTTTGAGCCATTTTCAACTGGATTTTCTTTGCCCAGCCGAGTTTTTGACCTGTCAATTCTTGGTACTTAGCAGGAGTGAGATTGATGAATGTCTCTACACTCATTTGTTTTTTTTCAATAGAAACTAAAGGGGTAGAAGCGCCTCTTGTCTCTATCATACTGAAAGCAGGCTGAGTCAACATAAATGTTCCAACCAAAACGAGTAAAAATGTAAACTTCATTTGTTTCATCATAAGATTTAACTTATTAATTAAAAAAATTATTTTTATGCAAGGGCAAGGTAATACAAGTTTTTTAAAAATGAAAGACCTTCGATAATTTTTAACGCTTAACATTGGTCACTTTACTTTTAGTCCTCTAACCAGTGAGAGCCAACCCAATAAAAAGAAAATACCTCCTAAGGGTGTAATGGCACCGAACCAACTGACCCCCTCAGTACTCACCACTTTTGAAGCCACTAAAATGTATAATGAACCCGAAAATAGGATAATACCTATTAAAAAAGCTTGGTTGGCTCGTTTTATCCACACATTATCCACAAATTGAGAGATTAGGGAAGCAAAACCAATGGCTAAGGCGTGGTAAAACTGATATTGAGCACCTGTTTTAAAGGTGTCTAAATATTGGGGTTCCACTAATTTTTTTAACCCGTGCGCACCGAATGCTCCCGCGGCAACTGCTATCGCTGCCAAAATAGAAGCAGTGATTAACCAATTCGTATTTTTCATTTTATATATTTTTTAACGCCTACTTGTGCTTATATCTTTTTCATTTAAATAATTGCCCAATCAATCTCAGTTTTACCCTGCTCTTTAAGGTATTGGTTGGCTTGTGAAAAATGTTTACAGCCAAAGAATGCGCCGCCCGCTAAAGGCGAGGGGTGAGCCGCTTCTAAAACTAAATGCTTGGAGGTGTCAATTATTTCCTTTTTTTTCTTGGCAAAATTGCCCCAAAGCATAAATACGATATTTTCACCATCTTCTGAGAGCCTCTTGATGACTGCATCGGTGAAAAATTGCCAACCAATTTTTTGATGCGAACCTGCGTCACCTTGTCGGACGGTCAGCATAGCATTGAGTAAAAAAACGCCTTGCTCAGCCCAGCTTGTCAAATCACCGTACGCGGGGATGGGTAAGCCTAAATCAGTTTGAATTTCTTTATAAATATTTTGAAGTGATGGAGGAGTGCGAATTCCTTTGGGCACTGAAAAGGATAAGCCCATTGCCTCGCCAGGATTGTGGTAAGGATCTTGACCGAGTATGACTACTTTCACGTTTTTGAAAGGGGTTTTTTCAAAAGCATTGAAAATCTGACTGCCAGGTGGATAAATGATTTTACCCGCCGCTTTTTCATTTTTAAGAAACTGAGTAAGCGCTTGAAAATAGGGTTTTTCAAACTCATTGGCTAATTCAGCTTTCCAACTTTCTTCAATTTTTACTTGGCTCATAATATGTGCTTTTTTTACTGTAAAAATAGTTTTTAATGCTTAATACTGAGGGGTATTGAGTAAAAAAAACTTATTTTTTAATGAGACAACTATTGTTCCTTGATGATTATATGAGTTTTTAAATTCTACCAATTGAAAATTATTATAGTTTCGAATATTAAAAAAGCGGTGGACTTTTAAAGTTCACCGCTTTTTCATTTTTAACCGTTTACTAACTAAAGCTTTTCAGTTTTATATT
Source organism: Saprospiraceae bacterium (assembly GCA_031381715.1). Taxonomy (GTDB): domain Bacteria; phylum Bacteroidota; class Bacteroidia; order Chitinophagales; family Saprospiraceae; genus JAAFJT01. The sequence continues at coordinate 6,410 of JANMYC010001086.1, read as the reverse complement.
TTTTCTCTTTAGGTTCATCTTCACCTAAGCGTTTTTTATCTTTTGGAACTACTTTGGGCATTGCATCGCCATCTTCGCCAAACATGTTGCCGAAGCCTTTGAACATATCCATCATGTCGAAGTTTTTACCCATATCAGGCATCATTTTCTGCATTTTTTCTTCCAATTGCTTCATCATGTCGCTCATGTTACCCCCCTCAGTATTAGGCGTTAAAGACTTGAAATTTTTACCGTCAAACATGAAACCGAAAGATTTTGACATGGAAGTATCCATTTTCATGAAATCGGAGCCATCACCGCCGAAGTCAAATGAAAAGCCCTTTGACAATGAGTCTTTACCGCCACCGCCAAAAAGTTTCATCATCTGTTGTTGCATCTCCTTCATGCTTTCCATCATGCTTGGAAATTCCTTTTCTTTGGGTTGAGTAGAATCCTGTGCTACTACATTAAAACCCAATAATACAATACTTGAAACGATTAGAACTATTTTTCTCATTTTATTGAAGATTTTAATTTTTTATGAAAAACGAATAAAAGCAGTGATTTGATGCCTATTTTGACTTGAAATTTTTACAAAGTTACTTTTATTGGTTATTGGTTATTGGTTATTGGTTATTGGTTATTGGTTATTGGGCGGAGTAGCGTACGTGAAAGCGTAAGGTTTTAAAACTTTAATTGAAAGCCCAATCCCATAGCGTTGGCATTGCCAATGGGTAGTATTTCAAAAGATGGTTTAACACGAAAACTTAAATCAGGATTGACATCAAAATTCATTAAATGGGCAGAGGTGAAGGCTTCTGCGGCTACAAGTATGTAACCGATTGCAACACCCGCAAAGGTTTGTTGATAGGTTTTGAAATAGCTGTCTCGATAATTTTTTAAAACATCTTGCGTGACGCGGTCAATATTAGGCACCTTACTTTTATCTAAAGGTTGACCATTCACTTTTCTGTAGTAATTATCTTTAAAATAGCGATAATAACTGCCGTTGTACTGAATAAAATAAACTCCAGTTGCTAATGCACCATATACAATTGGCAATTTTATATACCAATATTTTCTATTATAAATCTGCCCTCCACCAGGGATGATGGAATACAATAGGGCTTTTTTAGGAACGGGTATAAATTTCGCTTTTTTAGGGGAAATAGAGTCTTTTTGCCCTATTTTTAATGAATCGACCTTCAAAGAATCAATCTTTTGAGCGTTCATATTGATTAAAAATAGGAAAAATATATTCAGCAGAAGAATCAATCTTTTCATTTTATCATAACGATTATTTTCAGTAGTTCGTGTTTTAAATAATGAGCGATGAGTCATAGGTGATGGGTGATGAATGATGAATGATGGGTGATAAGTTATAAATGCTGGATTATAAATAACTTATCACTTATCACCCATCATTCATCATTCATCACCCATCACCTATGACTCATCACTCATTATTTGTCTTCAATTAAATCCATGATGCGATTAAGGTCGTCATCGTTTTTAAAACTTACTATTATTTGACCGTTACCGTTAGGCTTGCGTTTTAAAGCTACTTTTGAGCCGAAAAATGCACTTAATCCATCTTGAACGGGCTTATATGCGTCGGATACTGAGGGGGTAGCTTTGGCTTTTTTCTTCATGCGTGCTTCTGAATAGCTGCGAGCAATATCCTCTATTTCACGAACCGAAAGGCGGTCATTCACTACTTTTTTAAACAACATCAATTGCAAGGCAATATCATCTACACCAACTAAAACCTTGGCGTGGCCTGTGGTGACTTTTTTTTCTTTTATTGCTTGCTGGATTTCAGGCGGTAATTTCAACAAACGAAGCATATTCGTTACGGTTGAACGATTTTTAGCAACGCGTTCACTGAGTTTTTCGTGGGTTAAGGCACATTCATCTATCAATCGTTGATACGTTATGGCAACTTCCACTGGGTTGAGGTCTTCACGCTGAATATTTTCAACCAATGCCATTTCGAGCATTTCTTGGTCGTTGGCAATGCGCACATAAGCCGGTACTTCAGTCAAGCCCGCTAATTTTGAAGCCCTTAAACGTCTTTCGCCCGAAATCAATTGATATTGATTGCTGCTCATGCGGCGCAAAGTGATGGGCTGAATAACGCCGTGCACTTTTATGGATTCACTCAACTCTTGTAGCGCATTTTCATCAAATTCGTAGCGGGGCTGCCACGGATTCACTTCAACTTGCTCCACTGGAATCATTGCCACGGAGTGCGATAATTCACGCACTACTTCTTTAACCGCTTCGGGTCCTTGGTTCACTTCTTCCTCAATACTGCCGAGCAGTGCAGCTATTCCTTTTCCTAAATCCGTTTTTTTAACTTTCGACATAACTTTTATTGGACAATTGTCAATATGTTTTATTCCCTTGAAATTAGTGTATTGGTGGGTTTGTTCTGAATTTTCACATAAACATTCCAAAAGTTAAAAACTTTTGGAATGTTGTAAGAAATTGAGAATCAATAAGTTAGAGTTTATACCACAGTACTGCGCTGTACGGTATCTTTATTTTTAATTAAAAACTCTTTGCATAAATTAAGGAAATTGACCGAACCTTTTGATGTAGCATCGTAAGCAATGACGGGTTTATGCACATTCGGTGCTTCTGCCAATCGAGCGCTTCTATGGATGATGGTATTGAAAACGTAATCTTTTGAGTGCGTTCTCACTTGGTCAACCACGATATTTGCCAAACGCAGGCGTGGGTCATACATCGAGAGCACTAAACCTTCAATTTCAAGAGGAGGATTTAGGGCTTTTTTAACTAAATTGATGGTATTTTTCAACTTTGTAAGACCTTCTAAAGAGAATATTTCGCATTGCACGGGTATCAAAACTGAATCAGCGGCTACCAAGGCGTTGACGGTCACTAAGCCAAGCGACGGCAAACAGTCAATGATGATATAATCAAATTCGTCTTTGATTTTTGCGAGGATATTTTTTAAAACATATTCCCGTTTTTCTCTATTTATCAACTCCAAATCAGCTCCAACGAGGTCAATACTGGAGGGTATAATCGACAAATTAGGTGTATCCGTCTCTTGGATGGCGTCGTGCGGGTCAGCATCGTTCACCATACAGTCATAGAGCGTATAGGTTTCATCATCAGCAAAGACATTGACGCCACTTGAGGCATTGGCTTGCGGGTCGCTGTCCACAAGCAATACTTTTTTCTCTAAAATAGCTAAGCAAGCTGCGAGATTTATGGCAGTTGTGGTTTTTCCGACGCCTCCTTTTTGGTTGGCTATTGCGATTATTTTACCCATTTTTTAATGCAGCGCGAAACTCCAGTTTCGCTTTAATTTTAACTATGAAATTGTGCTTCTGTTTTACTTTCAGCTCTTAGTTGTTCCGAGGTTTTGGTGCTACCATCGTGGCTCCAACCGGGCGGAGCGAACACATATTTTAGTCGAATACTGAGGGGTTGATTTTTATGTTTTTTAAAAAAATCCACCCAAATATCTTTGAATTCGTGGAAAATAACTTTTATCGGTCCACTCAAATCTTTTTTACTCACCAGACCATAATGTATTTTAATATCTTCTTTTTCCTCTTGAAATGTGCCGAACATTCTATCCCAAATTATCAGAAACATACCCATATTCCTATCCAAATAAAGGGTATTACTGGCGTGATGAACTCTATGGTGCGATGGTGTAACGAATATCCATTCGTAAATGGGTATTTTGCGAATATACTGAGTATGCACCAAAAGACCATATATTTGTGTAATTGAAAACGACAACATAATGTCTTTTGCCTCAAATCCTAAAAATGGTAACGGCAGATAAAAAATAAACCGATAAATAGGCTCTAAAACCGAAGACCTAAAACCAACGGATAAATTAAAATGCTCCGACGAATGATGGGTAGCATGTACCGCCCAGAAAAAACGAGAGGAGTGTTCCGTCCGATGAATCCAGTAAAAGAAAAAATCTTGTAAAACAATCAACCAAAACCAGTACCACAGTGGGCTACTTATCTGAAATATGCGGTATTGATAACAGAATTCAAAAGCCAAATAAGTCGGAATCCACCTTGTCGCCACATCCACCGCCATTTGGCTGAGTGTGAGATAGAGATTCGTGACAATGTCTTTCCACGAATACATGGGTGCAGTGCGCTCTTGGCGATTACTTAAAAAGAGCTCTAACAAAATCAACGCAGCATAAACGGGTACGGTCACCAGTACTAAACCTAACTCCTTAAAACTACTTGCTAAATTTTCCATATTTAAATTAACCCCAGCTCAATTCACCACCGATTTTAGGTAAAATAAGTTCTTTTCCTTCCGTTTCAAATGCTTTTTTAGCTTCTTCGTGGTCAATTACGATATATCCAAACGTATCAAAATGACAACCAATGACTGTTGTGCAATGGACAAAATCTGAAGCAATTAAGGCATCATTATAGTCCATTGTGAAATTTGAGCCAATTGGGAAAATGGCAAAATCCAACTGGGGGCAAGTCATGGGAATCAATTGCATATCCAACGTAAGGGCCGTATCTCCTGAAAAATAGAAATTGCCCTCGTCCGACATGATGACAAAACCCAATGGATTGCCTGCGTAAGTGCCGTCTGGGAAACTGCTTGAGTGCTGAGCTACCACGCATTTTACGGTGCCAAAATCAAACTCTTTTGAGCCGCCGGTATTCATAGGGTGCACATTTTTTACGCCTTTTTGGCTGCTCAACCATTGCGTGACTTCATAAGCAGCTACTACGGTGCAATTAGTCCGTTTGGCGATGGCTTCGGCATCCGTTATGTGGTCAGCGTGACCATGCGAAATGAACATATAATCGCAAGGAATTGAGTCAATATCTATATCTTTAGCCAATTCATTTGGTGAAATGAAAGGGTCAAAAAGCAGGTGCGTATCACCTAATGTGATACCAAAACAAGAATGTCCGTAATATTTGATGGTCATAATACTTTCTAATTTTTTTAAATCGGGCAAATATACCTATTTTTTGAGGGTTTCCTTTTTAAAAAAGAGTTAAAATTTATACCCCTCAGTAATAAATCTTAAAATAAAAAAAAGTTGATATTGCACCTTATTTGTAAAATGAGGATTCCTAAAACGAATTTTAAAAGAGATTAACGATAATCAGCAATGATAATCAATAAGTTATAAATATGAGTAATTATGAAAATAGAATTTTGGGTAATTGGTAAAACGGATTTTGACTATTTAAAGGAAGGGATTGCTTTATATGAAAAACGGCTCAAACACTATATGGTGTAAGAAATGATGGTTTTAGGGGATGTCAAAAATCCCCACCTCAGTATGGAAGCCTTAAAAACGAAAGAAGGCGAGATAATTTTAAATAAGTTACAAAAAGACGATTTTTTGATATTGCTCGATGAAAATGGCAAACAGAGTACTTCGGTGGAGTTTTCTCAGTTTCTTGAAAAAAAGCAAATGGATGGTACCAAACGGCTCATTTTTCAAATTGGCGGGGCTTATGGGTTCTCAGAAGCTGTGTATGCCCGAGCGAATTATAAAATGTCGCTTTCAAAGTTGACATTTTCACACCAAATGGTACGGCTTTTTTTTGTGGAACAATTGTATCGGGCTTTTACCATTTTAAAAGGTGAAAAATATCATAATGAATAAATGTGATATTAATTGATATTTCTGGTAACTACGGACAACTCATATAAATATTTGAAAATGCCGTTAGGCATCCTATATCGGTAGAAAATAATTGAAAAAAGCCTACAAGTTCCGTAGGAACGGCATATTAAAATATGTTTTCGATATATCGTTCCTACGGAACTCCATAATAATAACTATTTTTTCTACCGACATAACATGCCTAACGGCATCTTCAAGTATTAAATTGAGATTTCCGAAGTTAACAGGATATTTTAAAACGGCTGAATCTTAAAACCCTTAATTTTTGATTGTGAAACAGCGTTTTAAGGGTTAAAAGCATCTTTCAAAATATAACTTTAAAAATAAAAGATTAAATATTTCATTATTCTCTACAAATATTAGGGTAGGAACAAAATTTGCAGGTGAAGAAATACGTTCTCTGTTGGAAAACCGTTAATGATATTTTTCTACTTCAACTCATCGACCCCCTCAGTAAGTAGTTGGGCTAAAATAAACATTGCTATCTTTTTAAGTCGATTCTAAAAAATATACAAAATCCTCCGCTTTGCTCCGATTTTGTATATTTTTCAGCTCGACGATAGCAGTGTTTATTTTTAAACGCCTACTAAATTTGAGCTTTAGTATGATTATTTTTAATAAAAAAAGTTAAAGTCATCCTCCTAATAGTTCAATTGCCTATTTTTGCTAAAACTCTGACCGTTACGACATTATAAAAATATTTATTCTCATTTTTACTTTATTGTTTGTATTAATAACCGACTCTAAAGCTCAA
>JANMYC010001085.1:0-2203 GCA_031381715.1 Saprospiraceae bacterium | reverse complement strand
GCTTGAGCTGCTTTATTTTTATTTTACTCATTCTTATTGAAAAACTGAACATTTTAAAGTCAATTATTGATAAAACAGAGTAGAAATAGGGCTTAAAATCATTCTTAGAAGCTATTTTTCTTACATCAAAAAAGTATTAATCAATCATAAATATAATAAAAAAAAGTAAAATGAACGCATTAGATTTTATACAGTCGCTTAGTACGAAAGTGAATAAAGATGCCATCGCGGGGCACAACACTGTTTTCCATTTCGATATCACAGGGGATAACGGCGGTCAAAAAACGGTGAGTGTTGTGGATGGTAATTTGGAGGTTTTAGATGGTTTGGTAGGTGAGGCAAAATGCGCAGTTACCGTAAAAGGAGAGACCCTTTTGAAAATCGTCAAAGGCGAAGAAAATGCTATGATGGCTTTTATGATGGGTAAAATTAAGGTATCTAATCCAGGGGAATTGATGAAATATTCAAAGATTTTTGGCATTATGTAAGCTGGTTTTTTATCGATTTTAATGGATTTTAAGGCTGATTTAGCTCCTATACTGAGGGGGGTAAATCAGCTTTTTTTATGCGTGCATTTGAGATTGTATTACGGATATTTTTATATTAATTTAAAACAAATAATATTATATTTAAATTTAAATTAAAAAAATGTTTAAATTAACCTAATATTTAATGTTATCGGCATACTATTTGTTTTGTAGTTCGTGTATGACCGTATTCTAAGTTAAAAATACCGTTCCCTAAATAATCTCACCAAGGTTAAAAGTATGGCTATTTCGGTACAATTATTGGCATTTTTAGGGTTAGGCACTTCCTTTAAGGTGTTTTTAATAGAATATTGAATGATTTTGAAGGGGCTCGATGAGTAATTTTTTATGAGAAAATTAAGAGTATGTTTTGAATTCTATTTTAGGCGAAAAATGAGTCTTTTCCAGTCTCAGTTCTTAAATTTTTTCTCAACGTAGTGAAGGCTATGTCTCCAAAAAATTAAAATCTGAGACAGAAAAATACTTCATTTACCACTCTAAAATAGAATTCAAAACATACTCTAAACTAAACAACTTGAAAAAAATTATTCTTCAGCGTAATTTAAGAATGATTTTTTTCAAATTTAATCCAGTGGGCATACAATACTATATAAGTTTATGTTAAAGAATTTTCCGTTTTATAAGCAGCACGACTCCATGGATTGCGGTGCTACCTGCTTGCGCATGGTGGCTCGGTTCTATGGACGTTACTATTCGCTTGAATACTTGCGGGAAATTACCTTTATTGGTAAAGATGGTGTTGCGCTTATAGACATTTCGGACGCTGCGGAGAAAATAGGCATGAATACTTTGGCAGCAAAGGTGAGTTGGGATAGGCTACAAGATGGGCTTCCTGTGCCGATGATTGCGCACTGGAGGCAACAGCATTTTATAGTCGTATATGAAGTTACACCTAAGTATGTGAGGGTGGCTGACCCTGCGGCAGGTCGAGTAAAATTGACCAAAGAGGAGTTCATGGATGGTTGGGCAAGTGATGTGATTGAAGGTGAAAAGCACGGTATTGTCCTTTTGATGGAAACCACGCCCGAATTTTTTGAAAGAGAAGGCGATAAAGTGGATAAATCTGGTTTTCGCTTTTTATTCACTTATTTGACACGATACAGAAGTTTATTGGTGCAATTGGTTTTGGGTTTGTTGTTGACTTCTATTTTACAATTGGTTTTTCCTTTCCTGACTCAGACGATAGTTGACGTTGGTATCAACAATAGAGATGTTGACTTGATTAAGCTGGTTTTGTTGGGTCAAGTGGTCTTATTTTTATCTTACACTTCGGTGGAGTTTATTCGCGGTTGGATAATGCTGCACATCGGTACGCGGGTCAATATTTCGTTGGTTTCTGATTTTTTAATAAAACTGATGAAACTACCGCCGCGTTTTTTTGATACAAAATTGACGGGTGATTTGTTGCAGCGGATTAATGACAATCATCGGGTTGAGCAGTTTTTGACGTCGAGTGTATTGTCCACGAGTTTTTCGTTAATCAATTTTGTGATATTTGGTTTCATCCTCTTTTTTTACAATCAAACCATTTTTTCGGTTTACATCGCATTTACCGTTTTTTATATTCTTTGGATTGTGTTGTTTTTGCGAAAAAGGAAAGAGTTGGATTATAAAAGATTCGACCAAATGTCGGAGAATCAATCGAATTTGATTCA
>JANMYC010001052.1:0-4117 GCA_031381715.1 Saprospiraceae bacterium | reverse complement strand
TGCACTGCCTGATATTACAAATAATCAGGTACAAGTTATTACGACAGCCCCCACTTTGGCGGCGCAAGAAGTCGAACAATTTATCACATATCCGATTGAACAAGCTGTAAAAACAATTCCTAAAACCGTTGAATTGCGCTCATTTAGCCGCTTTGGGTTGAGTGTTATCACGCTTGTTTTCGAGGAAGATGTAGACATTTATTGGGCAAGGCAGCAGATTAGCGAAAAGCTAAAAGATGCCGAAAGACTGATTCCGAAAGGTGTTGGCACACCTGATTTAGCTCCAATTAGTACAGGTTTGGGCGAAATTTATCAATATGTGGTGTTTGCAAAGCCCAATTTTGAAGCGCAATATGACGCAACAAAATTGCGAAGTATCCAAGATTGGATTGTCAAACCGCAAATTCTCGGCACAAAAGGCGTGGCAGAAGTGACAACTTTGGGCGGTTATTTGAAGCAATACGAAATATCGGTACAGCCCGATAAATTGAAAAGTATGAATACCACCATCACGGAAATTTTTGAAGCCTTAGAAAAAAACAATGAAAATACAGGCGGGGCGTATATTGATAAACAGCCTTACGTGTATTTCATTCGGGGCCTGGGTATGGTTAAAAATATCCCTGATATTGAAAAAATAGTCGTTAAAAATACCAATGGTATTCCTATTCTTATTCGAGACGTGGCGACTGTTGGCGAAGGTTCGGCTGCCCGTTATGGGGCGGTCACGAAGGACGGTAAAGGCGAAGTGGTGGGCGGTATGGTTTTGATGTTGAAAGGGGAAAACAGCGCAGCAATTGTGAATAATGTTAAGGAAAAAGTCGCTCAAATTAGAAAATCATTGCCCGAAGGTGTAGCGATTGAGCCTTTTATTGACCGTACTAAATTGGTGGATAGAGCCATTAAAACAGTTCAAACCAATCTTTTGGAAGGAGCTTTAATCGTTATTTTTATTCTCGTTTTATTGATTGGCAATTGGCGAGCGGGTTTGGTGGTGGCTTCGGTTATTCCGTTGGCGTTGCTTTTTGCTGTGAGTTTGATGAAACTTTTTGGCGTTTCGGGCAATTTAATGAGTCTTGGGGCAATTGATTTTGGACTTATCGTTGACGGGGCAGTTATTATCGTCGAGGCGATTGTTCACCGATTGCAAAGCGCAGGAAAAGGCAAATTGACTGCTGAAAATATGGACGAGGAAGTTTATCAAGCCACGTCTAAAATCAGAAGCAGTGCCGCTTTTGGTGAAATTATTATCTTGATTGTTTACCTTCCAATTTTAGCTTTGGTTGGTACAGAAGGCAAGATGTTTAAACCAATGGCTCAAACAGTGGGTTTTGCGATTCTCGGCGCATTTATCCTGTCTTTAACCTACGTTCCGATGATGAGTGCCTTATTTTTAAGTAAAAAAACGGGACATGAGGACAATATTTCAGACAGAATAATGCACTTTTTTCAACGCATTTATACGCCAATACTGAGGGGGGCTTTGAAAATGAAAGGTGTCATAATTGGCGTTTCAATTGCCTTATTTGTCGCTGCTTTATTGGTTTTTAATACGCTTGGCGGTGAATTTATTCCGACTTTGGAGGAAGGTGATTATGCCATCAATTACCGATTACAAGCGGGTTCTTCCTTGAATCAATCCATTGAAACGGCGACTAAATTGGAACAAATATTAAAGAAAAAATTCCCTGAAGTCGTTGAGGTAGTCGGCAAAATTGGTTCGGCAGAAATTCCAACTGACCCGATGCCAATTGAAACGGGCGATTTAATTGTTATTTTAAAAGATAAAAAAGAATGGACAACCACGAAGGATTTTTATCAATTAGCGGATATGATGCTCGAAGAAATGAGCAATATCCCTGGCGTTGAATTTGAGGCTTCGCAACCGATTCAGATGCGTTTCAATGAATTGATGACAGGTGTTAGAAGTGATGTGGCGATAAAAGTATTTGGCGATGATTTGGATAAATTGGCAGCTACGGCAACCAATATCATCAATTTAATCAAAAATACTGCCACGCCAGGTCGTGGTGAAGCCGAAGGCATCAAGGGGGCTATGGATATTAAAGCCGAGCAAGTGACGGGCTTACCGCAAATTACGGTGCGTTATAATCCCGATAAAATGGCTTTATATGGTTTGAATGTGGGCGATTTGAATAAGGTTTTACGAACAGGTTTTGCAGGTGAAGTGTCAGGAACGGTCTATGAAGGTGAACGCCGCTACGATTTAGTTGTGCGTTTGGCAAAGGATGAACGACAAGATATTTCTAACGTCAAAAACCTATTTATCAGTTTGCCATCGGGTAGTCAAATTCCTTTAGAACAAGTTGCTGATGTGACGTATGAAAATGGACCCGCACAAGTGAGTCGTGAAGATGGCAAACGCCGCATTGTGATTGGTTTGAATGTCAGAGGGCGAGATGTTAAAAGCGTTGTGGAGGATATTCAAGCCCGTTTAGATGCCAAATTGAAACTGCCCGAAGGTTATTATTTAACGTATGGTGGGCAATTTGAAAATTTAATTGAAGCCAATAAACGCCTTTCGGTGGCTGTGCCGATTGCATTGGTTTTGATTTTTGTTTTATTGTATTTCACCTTTGGCAGCATTGCTCAATCTTTATTGATTTTCACAGCCATTCCTTTATCGGCTATCGGTGGCATATTTGCGCTTTGGTTGCGGAGTATGCCGTTTAGTATTTCGGCGGGTATTGGTTTTATAGCCTTGTTTGGCGTGGCAGTTTTAAATGGTATTGTGCTAATTGGTTATTTCAATCAATTGAAAGCCGAAGGCATGAGCGATATTTTAGAGCGCATCAGAGAAGGTACAAAAGTGCGTTTACGCCCCGTTATTATGACGGCTTCGGTGGCATCTTTGGGTTTTTTACCGATGGCATTAAGTAGTGGCGCAGGGGCAGAAGTACAAAAACCTTTAGCAACTGTGGTGATTGGCGGCTTGATTACAGCGACTTTATTGACGCTGATTGTTTTGCCAATTTTGTATTATTTCCTTGAAAATGGTTTTACTAAAAAGAAAAAACCGATTATAAATACAAGTATTTTAATTGGTTTGACGCTTTTTTCTTTTAAAATTAATGCTCAAACGACTAATTTGACATTGCCACAAGTAATTGATTTAGCCATTAAAAACAATCAACTCCTGCAAGCAAACACCTTAGACATTCAAACGGCTCAAATACTGAGGGGGTCTATTTTGACTTTGCCAAAGACAAATATTAGTGCAGCTTTGGGTCAAGTGAACAGTATTCGGTTTGATGAAAATTTCAGTATTTCACAAGACATTCCCAATCCCACTTTGATTAAAGCTAAACGGCAATTGGCGGAGCAAAACGTGGGAATCAGTCAGCAACGTTTGAATATCAATAAACAGGAATTGATTTATAATATCAAACAAAGTTGGTATCAAATCTTGTATTTACAGGCTTTAAATCAAGTTTTAATAAGTGAAGACAGTGTGTTGCAACAGTTTGTCAAAATCGCTGCGCTTAAATTAAAAACAGGCGAAAGCAATATTTTAGAAAAAACAATTGCCGAAAATAAGCAACAACAACTGCGGCAAAACAGCAAACAAATTAAGGCTTTAATGGAAGTTGAAAAATTGAAATTAAATCATTTGATGAATGATTCCAATGCTTTTTCAATAGCTGAAACACCTTTTTCAATCCTTCCTTTTGATGAAATAGCAGACCCTTCGATAGTGAGCAATAATCCGCTATTATTATTGGCTAAACAACAAATGGCTTTAATCGAAGCTGAAAAGAATGTTGTAAAGGCAGATGCTTTGCCCGATTTTAAAGTGGGTTATTTTATTCAATCACTTGCAGGAGCGCAGGAAGTGGATGGGCAGGTTAAAAATTATGATGCAATTCCTCGTTTTCAAGGTGTTCACTTGGGTATAAATGTGCCGATATTTGGTAAAAGTGCTTATAAAGCTAAAAATGATGCGCTGGCGATGCAATTATTGATGCAGCAAAAACAAAATGATTATGTGCAAACACAGTTGCAAAGTCAATTAAAACAGTATGTTCAACAATATAATTTTGAAAAAAGCAATGCCACTTATTATGAAAAAACGGCTTTGCCCAATGCTCAATTGATT
>JANMYC010001026.1:0-2663 GCA_031381715.1 Saprospiraceae bacterium | reverse complement strand
TCATTGGCATCGTTACGGCCATTGCCATTCAAATCCCAGCAATTAATACCGTTGGCACCGTCCTTGCCTTTTGATCCATTAAGCGCATACAAAGCGTAAGGAACACTCATAAGTTGTGTTACACCAACATCTTGACAGTTTTCTCCTCCCGACGGGTCAACACTGACCTGTAAAAATTTACCACCATTACCCCAATCCACATCTTCTAATTCACCTATAATATCATTTCCTTGACCGATATTACACGTAAATAGACCCAAGTGATTGGTCGTCAGATAATGTTTTTCTTTAAAAACCTCTTTACCGTTCGAGGTCTTGTCTCTGATTGTAAAAATAATAGTAATCTTCTTGTTGCAAATTAAATCCCCGCTTGAGTTCCTCGCAACACCCTGATAGGGAATGCCTTGAGGGGCTTGAGCGAGGACATCGCTACAAAGCATCAAACTCATAAGAGCAATGATTAAATACGTGTGAAGTCTTTTCATTTTCGCTAATAATTTTTAAAGATGAAAGATTGATTAATTATTGTAAAATTTTATACACAGTAAAAAGCAGTACTTTATTCAAGTACTGAATCTGTGTAACACCTTGAGTGGGTTATACAGAAATGTAAAATTGGAAATCGGTTATGAAGAAAAACAGAATTATAAGCCTCATCTAATTACATTTGCATAGATAAAAAGCTATCTGAGAAAGCACAAGGAAGTAAGTCAGGTTTTCCAAAAAAGATAATAGATAATAAATGAGATTGCAATTGATTTAATTAAAAATCAAGTAATGGAAATATTGAAAAGCTGAGTACTTTTTACTTTAGTTTTGGTTAATTTAAAAAGAATTGTTTGATTCTAAACTATTATGTTGTTAGTTTTTAAGTGGTAATTATTAATCATATTTTATTGAATTTGTCCGTTTGTTGTTTAAAAATAAAAGTTAAAAAATGAGTATCTGTAGAAAAAATGAAGGATTAAACTCTTGATAGAAAATACAGAGATGAAGTCGAAAATTTTATGGATTTAGTTAATTATATTCAAAATTCATGTAATGTTATAAGTCAAACAAGTGCTATCACTCTGCAAATTAGGGTTATTTTTTAAAATTTGCAATGGGTTCAAGCACACTTTATTTTAATCTTTTCCACATTAAAAATATACCTAATGCATTTATTGTTAGTAATCCGTTTACAAAAGGAGCTATAATGTGTAGTATTAAAATAACGGTAATCAAGTGACCAAAATAATCCATTTTCCTAATTTTATCTTTATAAAATAGCCCCCTCAGTATAGACGCTCCCAAAAAGAATATTGTTATAAAAAATTGAAAGTCAATTGTTTGGGTGTTTAACGGATTTAATAAATAACAAAATAATCCTGCCAGTAATATATAAATAATTCTATATTTTATATTGAAATCTGGAGCGCAATCAAAACCAGTTTTAGGCGCTTTACTGCCTGCTATGATGCGTCTATTGTATGTAATTATTTGATATAAAAAATAAATAAAAATTTTAAAAAAACTGAAAGCAAATAGCGGTTTTAATATCGGAAACTGCTCACCAAGTATATAAAAAAGAGCTTCTTTGCCGTACAGTGTTTCTTCTGTTATTCTATCAAAAAGAGGTATTTCGTAGCGCGCACGATTAATATCAATTTTTTTTAAAAGCTCAGGATTTGCCGCTGCGAAACCAATTCTATTTTCGGGCATGAGCCAACCCAATTGAACGAACCCCTCAGTATAAGCATTGCATAATGGGCAAACATCATCGTAAATAATGACCTTATCTTTCAGCGTTTTCATAATTCATTGATTTTAATTCAGAAAATAAATTTTATCCAAAGTTAATGATATTTTCTGAACTTTCAATAAATATTGAAAGTTTATTTTCCTCTTTTTTTATCCCCAAATAGCTGAAAAATATATTTTATATTTTAGACGCCTAAAATAGAGTGGGGTAACAAACATTTTTAAAAATACATGCATGATAAAATTTTAAACATTAATATCTAAGTGCAACAAAGATGCACTTTGACGGTAATAATTTTAAATACATTTTTTGATATTTGTTTTAAGTATAAAAGCGCAATATATTGATTATCACATATTTACAATATTTTTTGTTTTAGATATTTTAAATTATGAATAGTTAGATTTTTAAAAAGAATCCTCACGCATGTTAAAATGCTAACTAATTTTAGGATGAGATTAAATCATTCTCATTTTTCTAAAATTGTAATCAGAAATCGTATATTCGGTTTTTAAAATACATCAAATCAATATTTTTACATGAAAAATCCTTTTTTAACCTGTCTTATTCTCTTCTTTACCGGTTCATTATTTTCTCAAAACTATACTTATATAAAAGCCGATAGGCTATTTGATGGCGATGTTTTACGTGAAAAATGGGGTGTTTTAATAAAAGATAATATCATTGAAATAGTTGATAATCAATTAGTTATAGAAAAATTATTGCCTACTCCTACCAAACTCATTGATTTAAAAAATGCCACTATTTTACCGGGTTTGATTGAGGGTCATTCACATCTTTTATTGCATCCCTACAACGAAACTTCATGGGATGACCAAGTGCTCAAAGAAGCCCGTTCTGAGCGGGTGGTGCGGGCAACCGTCCACGCTGAGCGTACTTTAAAAGCAGGTTTTACGACTGT
>JANMYC010001023.1:0-2207 GCA_031381715.1 Saprospiraceae bacterium | reverse complement strand
GCTTATTGTACGGGAACAGGAGATTCTACAAAAAACATCTGAGTTACCCAACGGTATCAATTATCCGCAATAAAAGGTTCAATTCATATTTCTAAAATGCAGAAAGCATTGATTTTCAATTTTTTAACAAAAATGAAAACTTATTTCAAGCGATTTCCTTATATCCAATGTAAGGGAATCGGATTTACTCAATTCTACTTATGAAAAAGATACTATTCATTTCAGTGTCCTTGTTTTTCTTAATTGCGTGTACGGATACCGCGAAGCGCAAACAAGAGATGATAGACCAAGAGGTTCATTCAGTCATAGAAAGTTACCATCAAAAACGATACAAAGAGTGTATGTCCGCAATTATTGACTCCGCTAATAAAATTACGGATAGCTTAATTTTAATTAAAATGACCGCAGTAGATACCTCACTGCTGATGGGAAGACCCAAAAAGCCCGTAAAACCTATTATAAAATCGCCTTTAGACACTACACCCGTGAAGCCAATACTACCTAAGTAATCTTAAAAATGGTTAATAACGGTTAATTGATATCGAAAAGATATTTATTTTAATAAAGAGGAATGTATATTTGCTCTTCTTTTAAAATGAAAGAGGCGAGTTGCGCATATTTTACATAAAGCATTGATTCATAGTATTTTACAAATAAAAAATAATACCACTTACACATGAGCCAATATGTTGATATCGAAGCACTGAATCAGCAAATCTATATCGAAAGCCAATTTGTAGAAAAATTAAATGTCGAAACGCATAAAGTCATTGTGGGGCAAAACCACATGATTGAGCGATTGATGATTGGCTTGCTTACCAGAGGGCATATTTTATTGGAAGGTTTACCCGGCTTGGCGAAAACTTTAGCCATTAAAACATTGGCTACGGCTGTCCACGCTGATTTCAGTCGTATCCAATTCACACCCGATTTGCTTCCTGCCGACATCATCGGTACAATGATTTATAATCCCGCAAAAGCGGAGTTTACGGTGCGAAAGGGACCCGTTTTTGCCAATTTTGTCTTGGCAGATGAGATAAATCGTGCGCCAGCAAAAGTTCAATCTGCTCTACTTGAAGCCATGCAAGAGCGTCAAGTGACGATTGGTGATACGACTTTTAAGTTGGAAGAGCCATTTCTCGTATTGGCTACTCAAAATCCCATCGAGCAAGAAGGTACTTATCCTTTGCCCGAAGCACAGGTTGACCGTTTTATGCTAAAAGTGAAAATTGATTACCCGAATCAACAAGATGAGCGTGAAATTATTCGCCGCAATATGACTAATGACACCCCCTCAGTATCACCAGTGGTAACAACTGACGAAATATTGAGAGCTCGTAAAGTTGTTGAAAAAGTATATATGGATGAAAAAATCGAGCAATATATCCTTGATATTGTCTTCGCCACTCGTAATCCACAACAATATGGCTTGCAGAAGTTGCAAAATTTGATTCAATACGGCGGCTCTCCTCGTGCAAGTATCAGTTTAGCTTTAGCATCAAAAGCATTGGCATTTTTGAAACGCCGTGGTTATGTGATTCCAGAAGATGTGCGCAATGTGTGTGCAGATGTTTTACGTCACCGCATTGGTTTGACTTATGAAGCTGAAGCTGAGAACATTACAGCGGAGGACATCATTAATCAGATTTTGAATAAGGTAGAAGTTCCGTAATCTTTTATGCTATAAATATTGATACTTAAAATGGGGTTAAAAAAAGAAATAGCAAAATATAAAGCACAATCTGTTTGTGTGAAAATTATTAGAAAATCTAAAATGCCAATTATTCATGGTTATATTTTAGGTTGCTCTGATGATTTGATAATTGTACAAGAAGTAGATGACTTCATTGTTTTGGGTTATATTATTATACCTAAAAAAAGCATTAAATCAATTCGTTATATTGCATGTGACAAAACATATGATAATATATTAAAAGCAGAAAAACAATTTGAAAAGGTTCATTTAAAATATGAAATTGACCTTACTAACTGGAAAACAACTTTTCAAAGCGTAAAATCAACTGGATTAAACCTCACAATTGAATGTGAAAAAAGAGAATTGTTCTTAATTGGTATATTGGGAAACATAAAAAAAGAGAATGTTTACATACGTTATTTTGATGCAACTGGAATTTTAGATGATATGGATACACTTGTTTTTTATAAAGAAATCACAAAAATTAATTTTGATGACCGCTATGTAAACA
>JANMYC010001003.1:0-8347 GCA_031381715.1 Saprospiraceae bacterium | reverse complement strand
TGTTTACCACAAAGGGCACAGAGAAGCACAAAGTTTATTTAAAAATAATTTAACCTCTGTGTTCCTATGTGTTCTTTGTGGTAAAATAACGCATAAAATATCCTTCTTAATTCTTATCATCATCCATTGAAAAGTTCAGACTACCATTTCTCTTATATATTTCAAAACCACGATTATTGTCTTTCAAATATTTTGCTTTGTACTTAGCGTACAATTCATCAGAAAGTTTGACATCGTTTACAATCATTGATTTTTGATTCAATCTCAAATGCAATCTACGGTCATCAGTGATAACTTTGTCGCTTTTCAAATCGGCAATGAGTGATTTTAAAACCAATTCAGAATATTTACCTTGAATTTCACCTCTTTTTCCTTGAATTTCGCCCATTTTACCCATCATTTCGCCTCGAACACCTTGGATTTCACCGCGCTTGCCTTGGATTTCACCACGGCGACCCATAATTTCACCACGTTTTCCCATAATCTCTCCTTGTCTGCCTTGTATTTCGCCTTTATTTCCCATCATTTCTCCTTTCAAGCCTTGGATTTCGCCGTACATGCCTTGAATTTCACCACGGCGTCCTTGGATTTCACCCAAATTGCCTTGGATTTGACCGTACAAACCTTGAATTTCACCATCTACCCGCGAGCGTTTTACGGTGGTTTTACCCTCACTTTCCTTTTTCTTTTCAGCAATTTGCGCTTCAATTTTGCTGTTTTCGCCGTCAACAGTTCTAATAAAAGCCTCCAACTCTGCTTCTTTCTTTTTAATGTTTTCTAAAATGGCTGCAATATTGGCATTTGTGCCTTTTTCAGCTTTAGGCAAATTGCCCGTCATTTGAGCTACTTCTTTTTCAACTTGAGCGATTTCGACTTCTTTTTGCTTTTCAAAAGAGGCAATCCCGCCTTCCATTTCAGCCAATTCAGCTTTCAACTTTTCAATGTAAGCCTCCTTCTCTTTAACAAATTGTGGATATTCCTTCTCCATTTGTGCCAATTCGCTTTGCAATTTCAAAATCTCGGGCGTTGGCGGCAATGTTGTGTAAAAAGGGTTTCCAATTGTATCACCAATGGTGGTTATATTAGTGAACGTTTCATAAATGGCAGTTGTCTCGGACGTTTTATCTTTATTTTGCTCAGAATACTGACCTGTCAAGCCTTCGGATTGAGGGGTCTGTTTTTTATCAGATGATTTACTCTCTTTTTTATTTTGAGCAATTGTAAGCCCAACTAAGGCAAAAACTATTAAAAAAGTGGCAATTAGCTTTTCCATGATATTAGATTTATTTTGTGGAACATTGAGAATGCGTTGCATTCTCAATAAAAATTGATTTTTACGCTGTCCTGTGAACGCATTTTGCGTCATCACGTCTTGCGTGACGAATCCCAACGCAGGTAGCAAAGGATAATAAGCCATTTCTTGAATCGTGACCAAAGCCTTTGCATAGTTTAATTTGTCGTTTATGAGGTCAATCGCTATCTCATCGCAAGCACTTTCACGCTCATTGCGAATCTGATTAGATAACCACCACACCGCTGGGTGATAGTAAAACAGAGCCTCCACCACGCTTTGTAAGATATTAAAAAGGTAATCGTGGCGCATAATGTGGGCTAACTCGTGCGCCAATATCGCTTCAACTTCTTCGGGTGAAAGGCGGTTGATGATGCCCATCGGAAACAGAATCATTGGCTTGAAATACCCGACAACTAAAGGTGTTTTCACCAGCGCAGACTCCACCAACTCAATTGATTTTGAATTGCCGGCTCGATTGGATAATTTCTCCATCATGTCTTTCCAATATTCGTCGGTTGGAAAGTTCATGTGCTTTTTTAAATAGAAAATATAACTCAAGCCGCCCAAAAGTTTTAACATAAAAAGCGCAACACCTAAAATCCAAAAAGTGACAATTAAGGGCAAATTATGGTTAAAATAGTCTTTAAATGCTTCAATACTGAGGGGGGATTGGTTGGCTACATTATTTATACCTTGAATAGTTGCTACCACCTGCGCTTGAGTTTCACTGTTTAAAGGGACAAAAACAACTTGTTTCGGCTCTTTAGTAAAATCATAATGATAGCAGAACGTGGCAATTGACATTCCTAAAATCAATAATAAAGACACGTTTGACACCCAGTAACGCAACTGCGCAGATTGTTTGCGTAGTAAAATATTCAAGATGCCTACAACAAAAGCCACCAATGTCGCTTGCCAAAATGAATGTAAAACCATCCAACCAAGGGCGTAATTAAGGTTTTCTGTCAAACAAAGGAATAAGGGTTGCATCGTTTATTTTTTTATTGATAATGCAAATAATGAGTTAAAATTGCCGTTAGGCAAGAAATATCGGTAGAAAAACAATGAAAAAAAGTTGGGATTGGCGTAGCCAAGATATATTGAATTCGATATATCGTCCTTACAGGACTTTTATAGCATTTTGTTATTAATTTCTACCGATATGTCAGGTCTAACGACCTTAAATTCTATATTTTAACCCATCATTTGCAATAATTTATAACTTTCTTCTGATTTTAATTACCATCCGTTTCTATACTTCCTTTGGTAATTAACGAATCTCCTTCAAGACCTAAAATTTTGCCCTCGAAACCAAATCTGAATTGGTTAGAAAGAGGTTTACCATTTTTAGATTCAACTTGCTGACGATATTTTTGAAAAATTGCATCATCCAGTTTTTTACCATCAATTGATAACCAATTTTTATTGGCTTTTACGATTACTTGTTTATTGAATTGAACTAGATTATCTTTTACCAAAAGTTTTAAAAAAGCACCCATTGAAGAACCAGAAACGGCTTTACCCACTGATTTTTCAATGGCTTTTTCATCAATATTGACATTAATTTTATCCAGTTTTAAGTCAATTTTATCTAAATTAACATTCACTTTAGGGTTATTTCCACCAAAGGAGTTACCACCGCCGCGCGAACTATTGCCTCTGATTTTTCTATCCAAAACGTTTTCACTGTCTATTTCATAGCCCTTATCCTTGAGTGATTTTACGAATTCGGGCGTTACACCGTGAATTTTAAAGGAAATGGCATCTTCAATATCCAAGTTTTTCAATCCAACAGCTTCAAAACTCTTGATATACTGAGGGGTCACGCCGTGGATTTTACAAGCCATAAAATCATCCATCGATAAATCCTTAAAGCCCGCATCTTTAAATCCCTTAACTAATTCAGGACTTACATTCTGAATTTTAAAACCAATGGCGTCATCGAAAGTGATGTCTTTAAAACCCGAATCTTTCAACTTTTGCAAGTATTCAGGCGTTAATCCGTGAATTTTAGCCGAAACAACATCATCAAATTTAGGAGTGAAACCCATTTCTTTGAATTTACGAACTGCATCGGCATTGATACCGTGAATTTTAGCCGTGACAATATCATCAAAATTCAGTTTTTTGAAACCCAATGTTGTATATTCCTTGATAAATTCGGGCGTAATGCCATGGATTTTAGCCGTAACAATATCATCATTGGATAATTTTCCCAAGCCCATATTATTCACTGAATTGATATAATCGGCATCAATGCCATGAATGGCGAAGCTTGTCAAATCATCATTAGTGAGTTTATTACTGGTTGATTTTTCAATTTTATCCACGTCTATTTTATCAATATTGTGGATTTTAGCATTCACAACTTCATCTGATTCAAGGGTTTTGCCCGTATTTCCTTCCAGTTTTGCTACATAATCGCCATCTGCGCCGTGTATTTTCATCTGAATCAAATCTTGAAGCGAATAGCGTCTGTCCTTTTTGTTTCTCACGTAACTATCCAGATAATCCACATCAATTCCATGTATGCGCGCTTGGAGGATTTGGTCAACTGGCACATCTACGAAGCCGTATTTTTGGAGAGTCCCGATGTATTCTTTATCGATGCCGTGGATTTTGAGTTCCACTAATTTATTTAAAGGGGGATTAGAAACGCTGCTTTTCTTGTACAATTCAAGATATTCAGTCAATACTTTTTCATCAAATCTGAAAATTGCGAGTTCTTCTAATTGTCTTTTAGTAATGTTATTATAGCCTTTTTCCTTTAAAAAACCGATGAAGGACTTATTCATATCCGCTAAAAAGCAGTGTAAAATAGTGGATTCTTTTAAGCCCGTAATCCCTTGAGTTTCTAAAAAGGACTTAAAACCAGCATTTTCAGCGAAAGTAAAACGACCGTAGCCTTCATTACCTTCAAATTTGCCTTTCATCGTCATCGTCCCAGCTTCACGAGTAATGGTAAATTCTTTTTCAACTGTAGGCAATTCAGAGAAGTCTTTTTTATTAAAACATTCCGTAGATGACCAGTTATTACCTTTTGAATTGCTGTTAAAAACAACACAGACCTCATTATTTTCAATTGTAGCTTGCCAAACACCCGCCATACTGAGGGGCCTATCGGAATTGACTTGGATAAAAGAGTCGTCTTGTTGTTCTATTTTACTAAGGTCAGGTTTTTTATTGGCTCCACGCTGACCGAACGTTAAACCAAAAAGAGTACAAATAATTAATAAAGTTGCAATTAGCTTTTCCATGACGGGAGTTTTATTTTGTGGCAGATTAAGGATGCGTTGCATACGCATCATAAATTGATTTTTACGTTGACCAGCGAAACCTAAAGCCATATTCATTGGGTAATAAGCCATTTCTTGAATGGACACTAAGGCTTTCGCGTAGTTCATTTTAGAGTTAATAAGGTTGATGGCAATATCGTCGCAAGCACTTTCACGCTCATTGCGGATTTGGGTGGATAACCACCACACCGCAGGGTGATAGTAAAAAAGTGCTTCAACAATACTTTGAATGATATTAAAAACGTAGTCATGGCGGATAACATGAGCCAATTCGTGGGCTAAAATCCCCTCCACTTCTTCGGGAGTAAGTTTGTTAATCATCCCCATCGGAAACAGAATCATGGGTTTAAGGTGTCCAACAACCATGGGCGTACGTACCATGGCCGATTCTACCAAATCAACTGTTCTTTTCAAACCTGATTTGACGCTTAGTTTTTGCATCATTTCAGTCCAATATTCATCAGTTGGGAAGTTCATTCTGCTTTTTAAATAGTAAATATAACTCACGCTACCCAATAAACGCATCAAAAACAGAGCCGCACCAAACAACCAAAGTGTCACTATTAATGGCAAATGTTCATTGAAATAATCTTTAAAATTGGAGATGTTGAGTAAATTATCGCTTGAAACGTCTTCACTCGTAGCGTTCAATAATGAAATGCCATTTTTTGCTATTGATTCATCAATGACATTAAATGATTGATTGGATAGTATTTGTGGGCTTTGATTATTGAAATCATAGTGGAAACAAAATGTTACTGTCGCCGCCACAAATACCGTAAATAAAGCCACATTAGCAACAATATAACGAATATGAGCCGATTTTTTCCGCAAAGCAATCATTAAAATACCAGAAACAATGGCAATCAGCGTCGCTTGCCAAAGCGAATGAATGACCATCCATCCCAAAGCATAATCAATATTATCTGAAAAAATAGTGAAGTTTATCATGACAGCTTTTTTAGTTGTTGGTTATTGGTTATTGTACTTTAGATATTTTTCATTTTCATAGGGCTTTACCCTATGCTGATATATATCGCCCTTTCAGGGCTTTCAAAATTAAAAACATTGTTAAAAGAACTTAAAAAAACCTAAGCCCTGAAGGGGCGAAATATATTAGCATAGGGTATAGCCCTATGGAAACATAAAATTTAAAACAACATCTAATAAAAAAAATAAAAACTAACAACAACTCATTTCTGTTGATCCTCAATTTGTTGAATCAAAGCTTTTATTTTTTCAAGGTCTTCGGGCTTCGTGGCGCCGCTACCCAATGCCCGCATTACAAGCGAAGAAGCCGAGCCGCCAAAAGCAGTGTCCACTACCCCTCTAAGCACTTGGGTTTGGGTGACTTCTTGACTCACAGCAGGTTTGTAAATATGGCTGCGCTCTACAATTTCCCTTGTTAAAAGACCTTTATCAAGCATGAGTTGCATGATTTTGAGTGTAGTGGTGTAGCCAATTTCTTTATCCGTTACTATACGTCTTTTATTCAATTCGTCATTAATATAGCGAACAGTTTCGGGGCTTTTCTCCCAGAGTACTTGCAGAATGTCCAATTCCGCGTCGGTTGGTACAGGTGTTATTTTCTTTTCGTTCATCATTTTATTATTTAAACAACAGTTAGGATTACCTAAATTTACGAATACTTTCGTAGTGCTTTTCCTTAAAAAGGGAGTAACTTCATACCCCCCTCAGTAATTATAGAACAAAGCTATACGAAACAATTCGTAAATGCAAATTTTTATTACGATTTTTTTCGTAGCGTAGCAATTATTTTTCTACCCCTCTACACAATTGCTGCATTTCTACATAAAATCTGATGTTTTTCGTGTAAAATTGCTTACAAAGCTCATTCGTATAGACTTTTTTTAAAAAATAAAAGAGAATAAGTTGCACAATACATCAAAAAAGCCGTCCCGAGAAAACAGGGCGGCTTTTAACAATTCACATTAAAGTATATTTGAATACTTACTTTTTCTGCTCTTTTTGGTCGTACGTGACTTTTACTTTTTCAACCGATTCCCACTTCACACCTATCAATTCTTCAATCGCTAAACGTTTAATTTTCACCTCAGATTCTGAGCGTATTTTACTTTCTAAAGCTTCGATATAGGCTTTATTCGCCTCATTGTAATCCTGAAAACTGGCTTTGTTGATGGCAAAAAGGCTTGAAATTTGAGTTTTATTGGATTCAGTGGCATCAAGCGATTGTAAACGCACTTTTAATATTTCAATAGCCACCAAATACTCTTGATAACGTTTCAAAACCTCAGCCTTAATCTTCTGTTTGATAAAATTTAAATCCGTTTCGACCATTTTACGTTTATCTTCCGCGCCTTTTATCTTGTATTTGCGGTTGATTAAATCACCAAAATTTAATCCTACACCCACTTGCCAAAAAGGGATAGTAGCTATCGAAGAAAAACGAGTGGGGTCAATATCTCTTCCAAACCATCTTTTAATCCCTAAATTATAATATAGATTGTAGGGTAAACTCACATCATTCACATTTATACCCGCTTGAAGATTCCTAAACCATTCCCTTTTAGCTAACTCGACATCTTGTTTTTTAGAATCTATTTCATACTTAAAACCTTCTGCTTCGGGACTACTTGTCCAAGCCAATTGCACCAAATAGTCTTCAAAAGTGGATGGTCGCATGTTACTAACTGGCGAAACATTTTCGTTTTGAGCCACAATTTTTTGCGCAAAAGAGGGAAATGTAGAATTAAGTATTACAACTAAAATGATTAATTTTCTCACAGTACAATATTTGAATTATTATTTATTTTTTTGATAAGTTGCAAAAACAATACCAAAGTGAAGCAGATTTATGGTATTATTCACATATATCACAAATCAAATATTTTGAATAAAAATGCTTGTTTTTGACCTAAAAAGTGTTTAATTCCTATCAAACATTAGTCTTTCGCCCATTTTACTTTCATTAAAAATGCCATTTTGATAAGCTAAATGTCCACTCACAATCGTCGTTTCAACAGCACCCCTCAGTACAGTACCCTCAAGTGGCGACCATGCACATTTATATAAAATATTCTCTTTTGAAACCTTCCACTCTTTATTAATGTCCACTATCGCCAAATCTGCCCAATAGCCTTCATCCAGATAACCTCGTTTTTCAATTTGAAAACAATCCGCTACGGCATGACACATTTTTTCAACCATCTTCTCCAACGATATTTGATTTTTATGGTAAAAACTCAACATCAAACCCAAAGAATGTTGCACTAAAGGCAAACCCGCTGGCGCTTCAAAATATGGCTTTGATTTCTCTTCCCAAGTATGCGGTGCGTGGTCAGTAGCAATAATATCAAAATGGTCATCCAAAAGAGCTTGAAACAATGCCTTTTGGTCGACTTCACTTTTTATGGCAGGATTACATTTTATTTGATTGCCAAGCGTAAGATATTGATTTTCATTAAAATACAAATGGTGTACACACACTTCAGCCGTAATTCGCTTTTTACTGAGGGGTATGGTATTATCAAAAAGCCGAATTTCATCTGCCGTCGAAATGTGCAAAATATGAAGTCTTGTATTATGCTTTTTAGCCAATTCTACCGCCATTGAAGATGATTTATAACACGCCTCATGGTTGCGAATAATGGGGTGAAAACGGGCATCAATCACTTCATTTGAGTTTTTATATTTTTCTAAATTTGCCCTTACAGTAGCCTCATCCTCGCAATGCGTAGCGATAAGCATTTCACATTTTGAAAAAAGATTTTCAAGC
>JANMYC010001564.1:0-7736 GCA_031381715.1 Saprospiraceae bacterium | reverse complement strand
GACTGAGCGTTTTACCCGTAAAAAAATCAACATCTGCTTTACTAACGCCCATCAAAGTGCGTTTCAACAGTTGGATAAGTTGCTCTTTGCCAAAGGTGCCCGTATAGGGCGTGATCCCTGCGAGAACAGGCGGGCTAGCTTGTGTCATTACTTCCATAGTTGTAGCTATATTTAAGTTTTGCAATTTTTAAAGTTAGACTTTGGTATAGTTTAAAAGTTTAATTGCGAAGCCCCCTCAGTATTTTTCGTTTTTTTAACGACAAAACGCTTGACTATAGGTTTGATAATCAATAATTTATGAAAACAAAAAACGTCGATTATTTACTTTGAAATACAGAAAAAGAAACAATTCGAGTTTTGTAACAATTAAATTACATCGACTCGTAATTTAATTGTTATAAAACTCGAATTGTTTCTTATATTTCTTTATGAAATGGTGAAAATACTGAGGGGTATCTGATTGAAGTACAAAGACACTATTTTGGAAAACCTGCACCTGCTTTTACTTCTTCAATCTGCAAAGTATGCCTTTCCAAATGCGCCGACATCAGCGTAATGGTTTGATACAAATCAATCACGCCCGTTGCAGGATGTTGCCAAAAACGATTTCGCAAATCGTCTTGGGTCGTTTTTACAAAATCAATCGCTTTCGCCCGTTGCTGTTGAAAATTGCCAATGGCATATGTTGAGTTGGGGAATTTACCCGTTGGTTTCAACATTTCGGGCGATTGCACCTTGCCTTTCCGATTGGTCAAAATGAGGGGAATTTGAGCATCTGTTACTTTTATTTCGGCTCTTTTTTCGGGCTGCGTAGGCTTTTGGAGCGTTGATTGAACGATGCTAAAAATGCCGTTTTCTGTCAATGTCACGTGTTCAATCACTTCGGCAATTGACCATTTTGACGTATCAGATTTGAAAGATAATTGGGCTTCGGTCAAATTGGCAACGCTTGCTTCAAACTTTTTTTGACTTTTCGTCAATTGGTCAATCAGCCAACTGCGTTCCGCTTCGGTCAAAGCGACCCCCTCAGTATTAAGCTCTTTTTTGTCGTGATTTTGGGTGTCAAAACTGTTAAAAGCCCGTTCAAAATCTTTGTCAAAATCTTTAAAAGCGGTCGCAAAATCCTTGTCCATGCCTTTGAAAGCTGCCGCAAATTCTTTGTCCATTTGCTTAAAATCCGCTCCCATTTTTTTAAAGGCTGCGCTAAATTCTGCGTCCATCGTATTTTTTTTGGACGTTTGGGCAAAGTTAGAAGTCGTCAAAAAGACGAGCAAAGTGGTGAAAAATAACATCTTTTTCGTGTTGCTTTTTTTAAAAAATTAAAAAATTAAGTGATTTTTCATCGCATCAAAATTTTCAATCCGATACACAAAAAGACATATTTTTGAAGCAATTTTCACTTAAAAACACCACTAAAAAGATGAATGGTCACTCTGGGAAAGATGAATAGTCAAAGAGCCGAGCCTTTAGGGATGAAACAAAAAATAGTGTACCCAAGTTAGCTATTATATTTTCTTTAATCAAGACAAATTTCTTGAAATCTAATGGATTAAATGAAAGGAATTTAACGCAGAGTAGAGGAAATAGAATAGTTAAATTGGGTAGATTATTTTTTGTTTCATCCCTTAAACCATTCCAAAAATTCGCTGCGCCGATAACGGCTTATCACGATGGGTTCGGTTGCGCCAATAGGGTCGGTTTTCAAGGTTAAATTGAGTTTACGGTTGGTGTCTTCTTTCACCGTTTTGATGGCTTGATGATGGACAATAAATTGTCGGTTGACTTGAAAAAAAGAACTTGTTGGTAAGTCGTTTGAAAAATTAGAAAAAGCACTCCAATTTGTTGTGAGCTGCGTATGGTCTATTTTTACGACTTTAACGATGCCACTCATGGAAGAAAAATAAAGAATTTCGTCAAAATTAATTTGCAATAACCGACTACCAGAGGCTATTAAAATCGTCTGGCTTACTGTTTTCGACGGCATTTCTTCGCCCATATTTGGGGTAGAAACGGTCAAATACCTGTCTGACGACGTGGCAGGCTGAGGGGGTGCCTTTTCAATGGCTCGTCTCAAACCTTGAATGATAAACCCCAAATTGATTGCTGCTGCAATGGACAGAGCTAAAAAAAGGTATCGTAAATAATTATTCCACGTAGGCGAAAAGTGAAAAACAGCCAAATAACCAATATAAATAAATGAAAAAACCACGAAAGTGATGCCTATACTGAACAAAACTTGGACATAAATTCGTTTTTTCAAAGCCAAATCAAAAGGCAATTGCCTATCCAGCCACTGATAAGCGACGATGTGGACTTCCCAAACCAGATTGGTGATGAGGTAGAGAATTAAAAAAAAGGCAGTTGGAAAAACATAACCTTCCGTGAAAGGCAATTGCACTGCCCCAATGGCATTGGAAGCGACCAAAGCGATGAGCGGTATAAGCCAAAGTTGCACTTTTCTTTGTTGAAAAAAACGTTTAAAACCTGCCATGTAAAAACAATAAAAATCGAAAATTTTACGCAAATTAACTTAATTCAGAAGACGTTTCTAAAAAAAAAGAGCCTCAAAGTAGAAAATATTACCGTGATTAGCCGATTAAAGAACAATTTAAAACCCCTTGCAAAGCGGCTACACTCTACAAGGGTTTTATGAATATTAGGGACAAAGTAAAAATTTTAAGGCAACGTAACGGGCGTAGAAAGCCGTCCAACCGTCAAAATTGCTTGATTATCGCAAGTGCCTGCGCCGAAATCTAATTTTTTAGTGGCTTCCCCCGTAATTTTTATTTCAACCACGCCCGTGGTAATCCACTCACAATTTAGTTTTTTAATCAAAGGTGTGGTGATGGTAATAGTATACGTTTTAGCCGTTTGGTCAGTACCCGAGCCACCGCCTGAAATCGAGTACACATCGTCTAAAACACCTGCTTCACCGCTTGTGATGAATGTCGTGGATACCCCCTCAGTCTGAACGATTGTAAAACTGGCTGAGTAGGTCAAGTTTTTACCATCAGGTGTAGCAATTGTGCCGTTGGTGATTTGCGCCGTAGAACCCGTTGTGGAGGTAAATGTAACTTTGTATGTGCCACCCAAAGTATAGCCTTTGTATTTGAAGCTCTGGAAAGTGACCGTTACGCTGCCGCCCGTTTGCTTAATTTTACCCGTAAAAACAGCCGTAATTTTACCCGAAACCGATTTGCCGGATTTGGTTGTGCAACCCGTACCGTAGTCGAGCGTCAGCGTTTTAGGAAACGTGCTGCCAGTGGGCGTGATGGTGACAGTTGGGCAAGCACCTCGTACAACCAATGGCGTGCCCGTAGTGCCCGTAAAACCATTGAGCGTGGGCTCTTTTTGCGCTTCCATCTCTACCATTTGATATGCTTCTGAAAACAAATTTTCGGATTTTGAATAATCGCCACCGTTTAGTTTTTCGTTGGCAGAAACTTCGGTTGGGTCGGTTGCGACTTCATCTTTTTTACAAGCGGTAAAAAGGGTTAATGATGCACTCAATAATGCGATAAAAAATTTATTCGTCTTCATAATTTTGATAATTTAATTGATTAAATAATTGGATTAAAAATGAATTATTATTGTTTAAAATGTATAGTTCAACCCCATTTTCAAAGTGGGTAAAACGCTGGATTTTTGACTTTCGGCAATGGCTGCTTCCATTTTTGACTGTATGATATTTTTTACATTTTCTTGTAAAAGGGTTGTCGTTTTTATGGGTACTGAGGGGGTTTGTTCGGCGTTGTATGAAGCCCCTAATTCGGCTTGAAAAGCCAAATTTTGAGTAATTTTGAAGCGTTTACCAACGGTTATGCCGACTAAAATCATTCTAAACGAAGTTTGAACAAGGGCTTTATCGCCAATAGCACCACTGTTAATACCTAAATTTTTAAGATAATCGCCCAGAGTAGCATCGACATTAAAAGTGGGAAACTGGCTCAAAATGCTGAGATAAAAAGTGTTTGGCTTGGGTTTCAAGTAGTATTTAATTGCCACATCAAAGGTGCTACCATTCGTCAAACCTGATTTTATGAACGCATTGCGCTGTTGTACTGAGGGGTCTTGCGCACTTTGCAAATCGAGTGAAAATTCAGCCCATTTCTTAGGAACAAGCCCAAAATGTGCTGCAAAACCTACATTTTTTACCTGTATTTCATAACCCATTTGCACGGATAACGGGATGCTCGTTTCTGCTTGGGCGTGATGAAAAACATTCTGTGCCACTAAAGCTTCAAAAAACAAAATGAGCATCCCACAAAGCATTATTTTAAAAAAAGCGTTTCCTGTTTTCATCTTTTTCACATTTTAAAATTTAAAAAAGAATGGCTTTCATGCCTTCCCACATCATGTCATCGCGCTTTTTAGCGTATTTTTTAAATTGCTCGGCGGTCAATACGGGTTTCAATTCCTTATCCTTATCTTCCTGAATGGACTTGATTTTCCAATATTTTGACCAATTGCTCATCGCCACTTTTGCGACCTCATTTTCAGTACGGATGGCGTAACGGAGGTTGATGTTTTCTATTTTAACCATCTGCTCATTCGTCAAATTAAAACCTTGTTTCATTTTTTGGCTCATCTCGATAGCCCGTTCTTCTGGCGTGCCGTACTGACCATTTTTTACTTTTTCAATGGTCGTTTGAGCGGTTATGATGCTTATGGAAAAAAAGCATAAAATCATTAATAAGCTATTCAAAATTTGTCTTTTCATTTTAAAAAGATTAGATTAAATGATTGATTTTCAATTATTTATGCGGTTTTTAAACGCTCTAATACTGTCACGCCTTGCGTGATGGCGCGAGGCGCGCTCAAGGGGGTGTTCTCTAAATCTCGCTTTTTAATATTTTCAAAAATTTCATCATATTGCGGGTGATTGGTGCCCATGACCCTATCCCAAAAATTGAAATAAAGGCTATAATTCGCACCTGAGCGGGAGTGGTGCAGGTTGTGGTGCGTGGAAGTATTCAACCATTTGAAAATTGGGTGCTTTGTAAATCCACTGGGAAAAAACTCGTAACCCGAATGTCCCATCACGTTAAAAAGCATTGACCAAAGCGTAAAAAACAACAAAGCGGTAAAGTGCAAAGGCATAAACAAGGCAATAAAAGGCACGACACCAAACTCCACAATGGCTTCAAGCGGATGAAATGAAAAAGAGGAATAAGGCGTAGGATTGTGCGATTGGTGATGCACTTTATGAAATATTTTAAACAATTTTGGGTGGTGCATCAAGCGGTGTGTCCAGTAAAAACAAGTGTCGTGCAGCGCAATCACAAAGGCGATTGAAAAGGCATAATAAGCCCAACCATGTTCTGAAATCTCGAAATAAAGGCTGCCAAAACCCATTTTACGGAGAAAATAAACCCCAAAACTCATAGAAGCAAATATGGCTGCTGTTGTGAGTGAGTGAATAATTTCCTGTTGTACTTCCTCGGATTTAGGGAATTTTTGCTGAATTTTAACAGAAAACCAATTCGTGCGTTTCCATTTGTAAAGAATAAAATAAGCGACGCTCGCAATAACGGCGTAGCGCATAAAAATCATAAAAAATATAGCGACCCAAGCGGGGAATATGCCAAATTGTTTTCCAATATTTTCAATAATAGGTTGCATGATTAATGGTTTAAAAAAATTAAGAAATCGTTTTTTTCTTTTGATGAAACAAAGAAAGTACCATTAGTAACCGCAACGCAAAACCATTCAACCAACGGTAAAATGTTTTCAACCAACTGTAAAAAGCGAGCGTTTTAAGTAGTTTTGGCTAAAATAACCGCCAGCTTACCATTCGTTGAAGAAATAGCACTACTCGTTGAATACATTCAACCAATGAGCCGTGAATAGCTTTAAATTTGTGAAAAAAAACATGACTAATAGACAAATAAGGATTGCCTTTCACATTGTTTTTTGGCTTTTGATTGAGGTAATATTTGTATGGATTTTTTCAATTGTATTTAGTTTTCAAGATACAATCGTCGTCGTTTCTTCAAATATTATCTTACTCATCGCCCTTTTTTACCTTAATACTGAGGGGGTTAATCGCTTTTTGGAGCAAAAACGGATAGGGGCTTTTGTGGCTTTTAGCTTTATCAGTTTTATTGTTTTGACCTTCCTTCGGATATACGTCAGTAAATTAATCGTGTGGAAATTTATTCCTACGGATGGTTCTTTTGTTTTTACAATCTATCAAAGGTTTGTATTTTTTGAGGTTTTCACCTCGCTTATCATTGCCGTTTTAGCGATTTTTTATCAACTTTTACGCAATAGATACCAGCGAGAACGGCAAAATATGGCTTTAATCAATGAACAACAGGCAGCGCAATTGCAATTTTTAAAAGCCCAAATCAACCCGCATTTTTTGTTTAATGCCCTCAATAATGTGTATAGTTTGACGATGGCAAAATCCGATGATGCGCCTAAAATGTTGTTGAAATTGTCCGATTTACTGCGATATGTTATTTATGATGGGCAACAAAACGCCGTTTTATTGGAAAAAGAAATGGCGAATATCAAGAAGTTTATCGACCTTTTTCAGATGAAAAGTGAGTTTCCATTGCCCATTTCTCTCGAAATAGAAGGCAATATGACGGGTAAAACGATTGAACCGATGATACTGATTCCGCTCGTTGAAAACTGTTTTAAACATTGTGATTTTGAGACCAGCGATGCGGCTTTTATTGCCATAAAATTGACAGTTTCGGAGACCAATCTGCTGTTTTTTACCCAAAATACTTTTAATAAAAATGATGAACAAAAGGACAAAATCGGGGGTGTAGGTTTGCAAAATATCCGCCATCGGTTGGCTTTGCGGTATCCTGATAAGCATGAATTTAAATATGATTTTAAAGGCAATGTATTTGAGGTATCTTTAAAAATTCAATTTTAACATAAAATGAAAATATATAAAGTATTACTTGTTGATGATGAATATCTTGCGCTGAATTTATTGGAGCAATTCATAGGTCAACTAACAGATTTGGAAGTGGTTGGCAAATGCAAGTCAGCCATTCAAGCCCTTGATATTTTGAATAATACACCCGTAGATATACTCTTTTTGGATATTCAAATGCCCGTTTTGAGTGGGGTCAATATGCTTAAAACGCTGCAACGTCCACCCGCCACAATTTTCACAACCGCCTATTCTGAACACGCCGTTGAAGCCTTTGATTTGAACGCCGTGGATTATCTTTTAAAACCCTTTTCTTTTGAGCGTTTTCTGCAATCCGTGAATAAAGCGAAGGATTTTCTATCTAAAAACGCAGAGCAGATACCCCCCTTGAGCGCGCCTCGCGCCATCACGCAAGGCGTGACAGTATTGGGACAAAATTTAGCAACTGAAGCGGCTCGTAAAGATTATATAGTTGCCAAAGTGGATGGTAAAATTGAGAAAATATTTTTCAAAGACATCGTGGTGGTAGAAGGGATGCGGGAATACGTCAAATTCGTTTGCAGCCACCGCAATTACATCACCCTCGAAAGCATGAAAAACTTGGAAGATGCGCTCCCAAAAGCTGACTTTTTAAGAGTGCACAAATCGTTTATTGTCGCTAAAAAACGGGTGCAATCGCTTGATGGCAATCAATTAGCGATTGAAAAATTAAAAATACCCATTAGCCGTGAGCGCAAAGAGGAGATTGTGAAAGAGATATTTGGGTTTTAGAAAAGTGTATCGTACCGAGCTTGAAAATACTGAGGGGTATTGCCATGATACACTTTGATGCAACTTATTT
>JANMYC010000969.1:0-2990 GCA_031381715.1 Saprospiraceae bacterium | reverse complement strand
CCGTTGAGCGATGTGCATTACAATCGGACGTATGGCGGTCAGGTGAACAAATCTTATCTCTGGGCATTTGCTTTAGTGGGTTTGTTTTTAATCATTTCAGCTTGCGTGAATTTCGTTAATATGGCAACCGCCCAAGCCTTGCAACGCGCCAAAGAAGTCGGCATTAAAAAAGTCATTGGCGGCACACGGACACAACTGTTTTGGCAATTTATGTCTGAAACAGCGATTATCACGCTCATATCCGTTGCCTTGGCTATAGCAACGACTGAATTGTTGACCCCCTCAGTAAATTCCCTGTTTGCGGGCGTTTTTACCATCAGTTTGCATTTTTCAATGCCCGTTTTGATGTTTTTGAGCGTATTGAGTCTTCTGGTTATCTTTTTATCGGGTGCTTATCCCGCGCTTATTTTGTCTGGTTTTAAACCAATTACCGCTTTAAAAGGGAAAATTAGTACTCGACAAGTCGGCGGCATTTCCGTTAGGAGAGGTTTGGTTGTCGTTCAGTTTTTTATTACACAATTGCTGATTATTTGCACGATTGTTATCGCACAGCAAATGGATTTTTCTAAAAATATGGACTTAGGATTTGATAAAGAGGGTATTTTACTTGTAGATATTCCAAAATCCGATAAAGCAAAAAAGGAAACATTGCGGACGCAATTGACGCAATTAGCAGGTGTCGAAAAGATTAGTTTGACGTTTTCGCCGCCGAATTACAATTCAAATATAACCAGTGAATACAAATACAGTAATCAAGCGAAAAAGGAAGGCAACGAATTCAATGTCAAAGTCGGCGATGATAATTACCTCTCAACTTTTGGTTTGCAGTTGGTCGCGGGGCGCAATATTCAAAAAAGTGACTCGATAACCGAAGCCGTTGTCAATGAGAAATTTGCACAGGAAGTTGGTGAAAAATCACCCAATGATGTAATTGGAAAAACGCTGACTATTTGGAATAAAAGCGTACCGATTGTCGGCGTTGTCAAGGATTTTCATGCGTATTCTACGCGCATTGGCATCGAACCCGTTTGCATTGTCTCCAATTACGACAATTATTCACGTTGTGCCGTCAAGCTCAATCCACGCAATTTGACTACCACTTTACCTATTTTAGAGAATGCATGGAACGCCGTTTATCCCGAATACGCCTATCAAAGCGAATGGTTGGATGAAAATATTGCTCGGTTTTACATTGCCGAAGACATCATTTTGCGGTTTATACGCGGTTTTGCTTTCATCGCTATTTTGATTGGCTGCTTGGGATTGTATGGACTTGTATCTTTCATCGCAGCGCAGAAAACGAAAGAAATTGGCATCCGAAAAATCTTAGGCGCGTCCATGCAAAGCATTTTAGCCATTTTTTCAAAAGAGTTCATCACATTAATCCTTATCGCCTTCGCCCTCGCCGCCCCTCTATCGTGGTGGGCAATGAGTCAATGGCTTCAAGGCTATGTTTATAGAATCCCGTTAGGCTTCGGAGTTTTCCTTTTGGCTATTTCAACGACGCTTTTAATTGCGGCTATCACCATCGCACAGCAAGCGGTGAAAGCGGCGGTGGCAAACCCTGTGAAGTCGTTGCGGACGGAATGATTCGATTTCGGAGGTGGGATTTCGGATTTCGGAGGGTCAAATAGTCCAGAATCCGACATCCCAAATCCGAAATATACTGAGGGGGTACAATTTTTAAATAAAGAAAATCATTAAAAAACTATGATAACAAACTATCTAAAAATCGCCTGGCGTAACTTGTGGAAAAACAAAACAACCAGTTTCATCAATATCACTGGTCTATCCGTCGGTATGGCAGCGGCGGTTTTGATCATGCTGTGGGTGCAAAATGAAATGAGTTTTGATAATTATCATCCAGATGCCATTAGAATTTATAATATAACAGTTAAGATACCTGACTTTGAAAAAGCATGGGAAAGTACGCCTTTATTGTTGGCGGATGCCGCTAAAAAAGAAGTGCCAGAGATTGAAAAAATAACGAAATGTTTTGTCAATAATTGGCCCGTTTTCAATATTAAGGGCAATTTATTTTATGAAAAAAAGTGCGCTTATGTGGATGAAGAATGGTTTAACCTATTTCATTATGAATTTATTGAAGGCAATAATGCGCTATTCAATCAAAATCCGTTCAGCATCATTTTGACTGCTTCGGAAGCAAAGAAATATTTTAATACCCATTCAGCCTTAGGTTCAATAATTCGAATAGATAGTATTGCCTATCAAGTGGCGGGTGTTGTGGCGGATGCACCGTCTAATTCAAGTTTTCAATTTAACGCTTTTATACCCACGGCAACCCTGTTTACAAATCCGCAACAAAGAGAAAATGATAAGAGTTGGGGGAATTATAACTACTTGACTTTCATTAAATTAACTCCAGAAAGCACCCCCTCAGTAACAGCCTCAAAATTAACAAATATTATGAAGACGGCGAAGCAAGAAGGTGTAACTATTGGTTTAACACCCTTGCTTAAAATGCACTTTGAGGCAGGTGTAGATTATACCGCTTTTTTTCAGGGTAATATCACGACAATCTATATTTTCAGCATTATTGCATTTCTACTTTTGTTGATTGCATGTATCAACTATGTTAATTTAGCAACTGCCAAATCCAGTTTGCGGGCAAAAGAGGTGAGTGTTCGGAAAATAGTGGGCGCAAAACGCAGTCATTTGTTTTTTCAATTTATTACGGAATATGTTTTGATAAGTGTGTTATCCTTAGCCACGACTTTGCTATTGATTCAACTTTGTTTGCCTGTTTTCAATACGGTGACTGATAAGCATTTTGTATTGCCTTTTTCTTCGATGAAAATGTGGGGCGTTATCGGTATTACCTTAATTGCTGCGCTTTTACTCAACAGCATTTATCCAGCTATTTTACTTTCTTCTTTTCAACCCCTTAATGTTTTTAGAGGTAAAACAGTCTTAAAATTCAAAGATGTTTATCTTAGAAAAGGGCTTGTGGTATTGCAATTTACGGTGTC
>JANMYC010000967.1:0-8323 GCA_031381715.1 Saprospiraceae bacterium | reverse complement strand
TGGAGGATGGATGATGAATATTAGAGCATAGAATATTTACTTTGAATGCGTCGTTTAAACGTTGAAATGACCCGCTCGCGCGCAGACTGTGTCTGCGTGTGTGCATTTTATGGTCTTTGACCATTGAATTTTACTAATTGGTCAGAGACCAATTAATTTACGCACTCAGACACAGTCTGCGCGCGAGCAGTGTGAAAGTGCAACGGAAGGCTGTTTGGTTGCACTTGATGAACGCTCGAAAACAGTCGAAAAGGTCTAACTTTTTTATGAATTTAAGGCAGTTGAGGCATTTATTTCAAAACATAATCTTACCTTGCACGGGCGGCCAGTTGGTTTTGTTGTGGAATAATGGAGAAAATAAGAGTCATTTGCGTCGTAAGAATTGGCGATAATTCAATTTTAGAACCCCTTCAGTATAAATACCTTTTTTAGCTTAAAAATCCTCTCAAATTTTCAAGAAATCATTCCAATCCTATTTCTAAAAATACCTTTAATCATGCAATCTATTATCCGAATCGTTTTATTTATCGGCGTTTTTACGCTTTTTTCATGTAAAAAAAATGAAGAAACAGGAACGCCAGTTGTCGTCATACCGCCGATACCCGTCGTTACGATTAAAGGCGAATTTATGCCGTTTATTTCCATCAAAACGACGGGCGTTATTGTCGATGAACCAAAGATTAAATCGGAGATGAAAGTCTATGTAAAAGATAGCGTTGTTGCGACCGAAAACATCGGTATTGAGATTCGCGGCGCAATTTCGCAACTGATTTACGAGAAAAAATCGTACGGTTTTGAAACTTGGGACGCTTCTAACGTGAGTATTTCTAAAAGTGTTTTAGGTTTGCCCGCTGAAAGCGATTGGATTTTGTATGGACCGTATGGCGACAAAACCTTGATTAAAAACGTGTTGGCTTATCAAATCTCCAACTCGATTGGTCGATATGCGGCGAAAACGGCTTTTGTTGAGCTTGAAATCAACGGCGACTACAAGGGTTTGTACGTGTTGATGGAAAAATTAAAGCGCGATAAAAACCGCATTGATTTGAAAAAATTGGAGATTACGGACAATGATTCGAGCAAAATTTCGGGCGGCTACATCATTAAAATTGACAAAACGGCGGGAAACGGCAGCACAACGCAGGTAAATTACACGGCGACAAATTCGTTTAAATCTCTCTATGATGTGAATGGTGTGTTAACACAAAATGTGAAAACACATTTTTTATTCGATTATCCAAGCGACAAAACAATCACGACTCAACAAAGAAAATACATTACGGATTACGTTCAAAGTTTTGAAAAATCGTTGGCTTCGCCCAATTTTAAAGCGGATTTGGAAGGTTATAAAAGCTACATTGATGTACCAAGTTTTATTGATTTTTTCCTCTTGACCGAATTGATGCAAAACCACGATGGCTATCGTTTAAGTACGTATTTGCAGAAAGAACGCGGAGAAAAGCTCAAAATGGGGCCGATTTGGGACTTCGATTTGACTTTTGGTAGCCAATCTTTTTGTACTTCCATCAACGCATTAGACAATTATTGGGTCTATCAATACACCAAGTTTTGCCCTGACGATACGTGGTTGGTGACGTTTTGGTGGAAGCGCCTCTTGGAAGATAAAACGTTTTCAGATCAAGTAAAAGCACGTTGGGCAACGCTGCGAACAACGCATTTTTCGGATGCCGCGTTGACAAGCAAGGTGGATGAAAAGGCGAATTTCTTGACGCAATCGGGCGCTGTGAAACGAAATTTTGCCAAGTGGGATATTTTGAATAAACCCGTTGTTCCGAACACATCCATTGGAACGCATGACGAAGAAATTAAACGCATGAAAGCATGGATAACCAAGAGAACGGCTTGGATGGATGCGAATATAAAAACGTTATAAAAGCGTTATTTTTAATTAAAAATAAGCCAAATAATGCGTAGTATTTTAATTAAAAATAAATTAGAAATTAATTAAAATAACCCAGTTGTTGTAAGTGTTCCCCCCTGTTCTTTTCAGTCTTCTAATTTTCACAATAGGAAGTGTGTGTTGTGGTAAGTCTCTGACTGACCCCGTTATGCTAAGTGTTCGATGAAAAGTGTTTCATTTTAGCAGTCTGCTATTATGTTGAATCTCTGTCTCAACAGACATCTAAAGGAGGGTAATGAGCGCATTTTGCGCCATCAAGCCAAAGGCATGACCGCCCGACCAAAAGTAGAATATACTGAGGGGTATAATTTTTGCGCAGTTAGATATGGTCGGGCGGCTGCCCTCCTTTAGATATGTGTGAAGTCAGAGACTTCACACAACAAACCCCGTTCTTTGGAGGAACATTGGAAGACTTTAGAGAACGGGGTTGAAGAAACAACGGCTTTGACAGAACGGGATTGGTTATTGTCTCAGTTGCAGAAAAAAACCGTTGAACACTTAATATGTGAGCGAGCAAGGAATCGGCAATTTGATTCCAACAATGTTTTTTTTTTATTAAACAAATAAACAAATACAAACGTTTATTATTGTGATTTAAATCGCAAAATCCCTTTCTTTAATCCACTAAAATCTCTTTCTATGCAAAAAATAGCAAAACTTCAGCTCTTGTTTTTCTTTCTGCCTTTTTACGCACAGGCGCAATGTTGGGAATCCGTTCAGGCGGGTTATGCTCATTCTCTTGGCGTTAAAAAAGACGGTAGCCTTTGGTCTTGGGGACGTGGTGCGGTCGGGCAATTGGGCAATGATACCGTTAAGTTGGCGAGCCCGACGCCCACTCGAATTGGTACAGCCACCAATTGGCAATCGGTTGCTACAGGTATTTTCCATTCAATAGCCCTTAAAAAAGATGGCACTATCTGGACTTGGGGTTACAACAACACGGGTCAAATTGGTGATGGGACTTTCGTCAATCGTTTTACGCCAACCCAAATCGGTACGGCTACCGATTGGCAAGCCATTGAAACAGGTGATTATTTTTGCCTTGCCCTCAAAAAAGACGGCACACTTTGGGCGTGGGGAGACAATACCAATGGACAATTGGGTGACGGCACATTTACACCCAAATACGTTCCAACGAAAGTAGGGATAGACAATGACTGGCAGTTTATTAATGCTGATTTTAATTCATCTTTAGCCATTAAAAAAGACGGCACTTTGTGGACTTGGGGACGCGATAATGACAGTAAATTGGGGAATCCATCTGCGTCTTTTAGTCAAAATGTTCCCAGCAAAGTAGGCATTGCCAACAATTGGCTGGGTGCGGCAATGGGTGTAAATCACGTGGTTGCGATCAGAAAAGATGGTACATTGTGGACTTGGGGTGGAAACGAGTTAAAACAATTGGGTGACGCAACAAATGGTAATAAAACATCACCCGTTCAAGTCGGAACCGATAATAATTGGCGATCTGTTGCGGCAGGTGATGGTTATTGTTTAGCTTTGAAAAAAGACAATACTATTTGGTCTTGGGGCGATGTCAGTTCAAATCGTTATATTGGCGTCATGGGCAATGGTTCATTTTCTGGTAATGGTGTGCCAGTTCAATCGGGAATTTCTGAATGGCAATCTATTTCTGCGGGTAAAACACATGCTTTTGCCATTAAAAATGATGCGTCGCTTTGGGCTTGGGGAGACAATGAATATGGTCAATTGGGTAATAATACAACTTCCACAAGCTATGCCCGCGTTGCCATTTCTTCGATATGCATTACCTCATCTGTTGCGAGGGAAAGTGCTAATTCTATCAAACTATCGCCTAATCCCACGCAATCCTTGATTTATATTGAAGGCATCGAAGGAAAATCCGTTGACGTTTTAATTTTTAATTCCATGGGCAAGTTGATTAAAACCATAAATAACAGCAATAACGTTTTGGATATATCTGACATTCCTACAGGTATTTATATTGCTAAAATCAGCAATGTAAAAGTGTCGGCAACAATTCAAATTGTGAAAATTTGAAGTACAGGGCAACCTGTTCTTTTCAGTCTTCAAATTTTCACTATGGGAAGTGTGTGTTGTGGTAAGTCTCTGACTGACCCCCCATTATGCTAAGTGTTCGATGAAAAGTATTGCATTTTAGCAATCTGATGTTGTGTTGAGACTCCGTCTCAACACACATCTAAAGGAGGGCGATGAACATATTTTAAACATTGAAATGCCCTCAATCAATAGTTTTGTAAAAACTTGCAAGCGTTTCTTTTAAAAACCCCAATCAAAATTTTATCTTTGCGGGCATGAAAGAAAAAGTGCTTATTTTAGACTTTGGCTCGCAATACACTCAATTGATTGCCCGCCGAATTAGAGAATTAAATGTCTATTCCGAAATTGTTCCTTACAACAAAATTCCTGTTTTAGACGAGAGTATCAAAGCGGTCATTCTGAGTGGAAGCCCCTTTTCCGTCAGAGATGAAAATGCTTTAAAAGCTGATTTGAGTGCAATTGTCGGTAAAAAGCCCATTTTAGGCATTTGCTACGGCGCACAATTGACTGCTCAGTACTTTGGCGGTACAGTCGGCAAATCGCACAAACGCGAATATGGCAAGGCTCTTCTCAGCAATATTTACAAAAAAGATAAGTTTTTTAAAGGTATAAAAGTGAATTCGCAAGTGTGGATGTCGCACAGCGATACGGTTCAAAAACTACCAGAAGGCTTCGAACTCATCGCTGATACTGAGGGGGGGGCGGTGGCAGCTTTTAAAAAAGTAGCAAAAAAAGGCGAGACACCTTTATATTGTATCCAATTTCACCCCGAAGTAACCCATAGTTTGGATGGTTTAAAAATTCTAAAAAACTTTGTAATTGATATTGCAGGTTGCAACGGCGATTGGACACCTAAATCATTTGTGGATGAAACTGTGGATTCGCTCCGTCAAAAAATCGGTAAAGAGCACGTTTTATTGGCTTTATCAGGTGGCGTGGATTCAAGTGTGGCAGCCCTTTTATTGCATAAAGCCATTGGTAAAAACTTATATTGTTTTTTCATAGATAATGGTTTATTGCGTAAAAATGAGTTTGAAGATGTCATGGACTCTTACAAACACATGGGCTTGAATGTGGTGGGTGTGGATGCCAAACAATTATTTTACAGCGTTTTAGAAGGCATTTCCGACCCCGAAGGCAAGCGAAAAGCCATCGGAAAGGCATTTATTGATGTTTTTGAAAAGGAATCTGAAAAGTTCAAGGATATTCAATGGCTCGCACAAGGGACGATTTATCCAGATGTGATTGAATCCATCAGCGTTCATGGGCCTTCTGTAACCATCAAATCACACCATAATGTAGGTGGTTTGCCCGATAAATTAAAGCTAAAAATTGTTGAGCCGTTGCGTTTTTTATTTAAAGATGAAGTACGTAAAGTTGGTAAAGAACTGGGGCTTGATGAAAATATATTGTACCGCCATCCTTTCCCGGGTCCGGGTTTGGGCATTCGAATTTTAG
The DNA here is from genome assembly GCA_031381715.1 of Saprospiraceae bacterium. GTDB lineage: Bacteria > Bacteroidota > Bacteroidia > Chitinophagales > Saprospiraceae > JAAFJT01. The sequence continues at coordinate 2,901 of JANMYC010000967.1, read as the reverse complement.
GAGAAGTGACGCCCGAAAAAGTGCAGATGCTTCAAGAAGCTGACGCTATATATATAAACGGCTTAAAAAAACATGGCTTGTATAATAAGGTGTGGCAAGCGGGTACGATTCTTTTACCGATTCAATCGGTGGGCGTCATGGGCGACGAGCGTACTTATGAAAAAACAGTAGCCTTACGAGCGGTCAATTCCATGGACGGCATGACAGCCGAGTGGTCTCGCCTACCCTACGACTTTTTAGCCGAAATTTCTACGGATATAATCAATAGTGTGAGAGGCATAAATCGAGTGGTTTTTGACATTTCAACCAAACCACCAGCTACTATTGAGTGGGAATAGGTTTTTAATTATTAATTATGGATTATGAATTATTTCCGATTAGTTAGGTTATAATTCATAATCTATAATCCATAACCCATAATTAAAAACACTTTTTTCATTAAAAATTTCTATTACTTTTCAAATAGTATTAGATTTGTAGAACTATGAAAATCTACAATCAAATTAAATTCGAGCATTTATGAAACAAACCACGAAGATGAACAACTTTAACAGCATACTAAAAGGAGGAATATTTTTTATCGCTTTGTCTTTAACCACTACTTCATGTGACCTTTTTAGAAAAGCGGGAACAACCAACGCACCTAAAAAAGATACCAAAAAGGATAAAGACGAACCTACTTCACCTAAAGACAGAACGGTTTTGGTGGATACCATTAAATGGAAAATAGACCCAAAAGCAAAACCGCCCGTCTCAACTACTGGTATGCCACCTACTCAGCCTAACGTCATCACTGACAATAATGGGCAGCCCATACCGACACCTAATAATCCGAACGGAACAAGTGAAACTAAAAGCACCTACACAATGGCGATGCTTTTACCATTCAATTCTGATAAATATACTGAGGGGGTCAATCCTCCGAAAGCACAATTTGCTCTGGATTTTTACGCTGGTGCTAAACTGGCTTTGGATTCACTTTCTGCAATGCCCATAAATTTGACGGTGAATGTCCTTGATTCTAAGGGCGATTTTAATAGTGTAGCAAATCGCTATGAAGTGAGCAGAGCAGATGTGATTATTGGACCAGTTGATAAGGAAGGAGTTGTGTCGGCAATTGCATATTCTGAACGCAATAATGTGGCGGTCGTATCGCCATATTTTCCTACGGGCGATGTGGATGGTACTAATCCTAATTTCATTCAAGTGAAACCCAGCTTAAAAACGCATTGCATGAACATCATCAAACATCTTGAAAGCCATTATGCAGGCTCTCAAGTGGTGTTGGCGGCAAGGGTAAAAGACAATGAAGCCTCTCGATTCGCATATTTTGAAGAAGCCAACCGTATGTACAGCAGTTCAAAATATGAAGAATGGAGAATTGAAGACGATTTTGCCTTCAACGTAGAGCCATACATTGCCAACGGACGCACGACAATTTTCGTTATTCCTTCTTGGAATGAAGCATTTGTTGCTACTTTTTTAAAGAAATTGAACAGTTCTCCGCGTAAAAATCAAATTGTGGTGTACGGTATGCCGCAATGGATGGATTTTGATAAAGGGCTTTATCCACTTTATGAGGGTCTGAAAGTGCGCGTGAGCAGTTCCACTTATATTGATGGCAACGGTATGGATGTAAAATATTTTAAAAATAAGTTTTTGGCTAAATATGGCAAATTGCCTAATTCAGATTCATTTTTAGGCTATGATTGTACCCTTTTTACGGGTAAAATGATGATGCAATATGGCTCAAAATTTCCTTATTTCTTGGATAGAGAGCAGCAATCTGTGTTACATACACGCTTCTATTTCAGCCCCGTTTTCAGAGCTACCACTACTGGAAATGATGCGAATGATAATATTTCAAAATATGAAAATAGCTATGTCAATATCCTTAGGTTTCAATCCAATGCTTTCCGTTTGGATGAATAAAAGGTGATTATAAGGCATTAAAAAGGTGATATACTGAGGGGTATATCACCTTTTTTAATTGTACATTTTATTCTAATTAAAACTCAAAATTGTCCTTTCAATAATATCGCAGCACTCATGAATTTGCTCCTCATTCATTACCAAAGGGGGTGCAAAACGGATGATATTGCCGTGGGTCGGCTTCGCTAATAAGCCATTTTCAGCTAATTTTAAACAAATATTCCACGCTGTATCTGACTCTTCTGTATCATTGATGACAATGGCATTTAATAAACCCATGCCTCTTACAGCTGTGACAAGGTGTGTTTTAGTTTTTAAATTATTCATGCGTTTTCTGAAAATTTTACCTAAATTTTCGGCATTTTCAGCTAAATCCTCATCAATAACCACTTTTAAGGCTTCCATTGCCACTGCACAAGCCAGCGGATTACCGCCAAATGTGGAACCATGTTGCCCTGGCTTGATGACCATCATAATCTCGTCGTCGGCTAAAACGGCTGAAACTGGGTAAACCCCGCCCGAAATTGCCTTGCCTAAAACCAGTATATTGGGTTTAATATCGTAGTGGTCGCAACAAACCATTTTACCCGTGCGGGCAATGCCGGTTTGAACTTCGTCAGCAATGAAAAGAACTTTGTGCTTTTGGCATAATTCAAAAGCTTTAGGTATATAATCCGCCGATGGAACCATTACGCCAGCCTCGCCTTGGATGGGCTCAAAAAGGAAGCCGCATACTGAGGGGTCTTGCACCGCAATCTCCAAAGCCGCTAAATCGTCGTAAGGAACGCGTACTATCCCCGGTAAGTAAGGACCAAAATTATTAAAACTGGAAGGATCATTGGATGCTGAAATGGCAGTCATCGTGCGACCATGAAAATTGCCTTCCACCACTATCAATTTTGCTTGATGTGCAGGGATTCCTTTCTTTTCATAACCCCATTTACGGGCTATTTTGATGGAAGTCTCAAC
>JANMYC010001562.1:0-1909 GCA_031381715.1 Saprospiraceae bacterium | reverse complement strand
CGCGTGCATCCTAAAAATGAAAATCAAATATATGCCTTAGGCGTAGAGAAAGGCATTTCGATGGATGCGGGTAAAACATGGACAAAATGGGAAGCCTCCGATACCACCAGTGATTGGACTCATGGCGATAATCATGCCTTGTGGTTCGACCCTTCTAACCCTGATTTTATCATTTTAGGTGATGATGGTGGCGTGTGTATGTCTAAAAATGGCGGTAAAAAATGGAAAAACTTCTTTGATAAAATACCTACTACTCAGTTTTATACAGTCGCTTATGATATGAGTCAACCGTTTAATATATTCGGTTCGGTACAAGATGAAGGAACAATGAGCGGTAACGAAACCAATACATTTGGGCAGCCCTCCACCGATTCTCCTCGCGCATGGCGCATGGCTCCAGGCGGCGAAGGCACTCAGATACAAATTGACCCATCCAACCCCAATATCGTATTTTCAAGCAGTTTTTATGGGCGTTTGATGAAAACGGATATGTCCGTTAAAAACAATAAACGCGGTGCTAACCGAATTGATAATTTTTTAGTAGGTGCTATTGATAGCCTTCGAGCGGAATGGTTGGCAGCCACTACCCTCTCGAAATTCAATAGTAAAGTCATTTATCATGGTCTGCAACACGTCTATAAATCCACGGATGCAGGGGCAACTTGGCAACGCATCAGCAATGATTTGAGCTATAATCGAGCGGATAGAAAAGGCGTTTATCCGTATCTCATTTATCATCAAGCGATTACGTCCATTACTGAGGGGGGTACAAAATCCAATATCCTTTACGCTGGCACCGACGATGGTAGGGTATGGCTGACCGAAAATGACGGTAAAAACTGGCGTGAAATCACCAAAGGCTTACCCCAAAACAAGCACGTTATTAAAATCACGACCTCCGTTTTTAATGATAAAAAAGTATATGTCGTGCTTAACGACCGCCGTGCTGATAACCCCACGCCTTATATTTATGAATCCAACGATATGGGCAAAACGTGGAAAAGCATCGCTGCTAATCTACCCGCCACGCCCGCCAATGTTTTAATAGAAGACTTTGACACAGGCAATCTGTTTTGTGGAACGGATATGGGCGTGTACATGCGTAAAAAGAACACTCAAAATTGGATAGCCATCGGAGGGAATCTCCCCGCATCCGTTTCAGTAAATGATATGTTTATTCACCCCCGCGATAGAAAATTGGTCATTGGCACGTATGGGCGAGGCGTTTATATCTTGGATGATTTGAAAGGGTTGAAATAGGGTTTTAATTAAAAAATGTCCTATTTCATATAAAAAGTAAGCCTCCAAAATATTTTTCAAATCTTTTGGAGGCTTTTTTGTGTATTAAATGCGGTAGATACTGAGGGGGTAACTCAAATCCATCAACGGCTCTTCGCCAAAATCAACTCCTCCGAAGTACCTGCACGATTCATATCCATGACGATAGTATCGACGGTAGAAGTAGAGAGTTTAACCATTTTTTCAATTTTGTTTTCACCTGTGGTGTAAAGTTTATCGCCTAATAAACGGTAGGTGCCTTTTTCAGTTTGGCTATCATAAGCCGTGGAATAGGTATCATCTGCCTTGAAATCAAAGTAAATAGATTTAAAATCTCGACCCGATTCTTTACCATTTACTTTCCACGATACGCCTTGCCATTTTCCCAAAAGAAGGGGCTTTTTATCGTCTTGTTTACAATTAATAAAAATTAAGCAACTCAACGCAGCGATTGAAAGAAGTTTTTTCATAAGTAATTGAGATAATTTAGGTTGATAAAATATGGTTTAAATTGAAATACAAACGAATAAAACTATACCACATTTAAAAAATTGAAAAATTAACACTTTCTCTTTTAAAACTTGTCTCTACAAATCCCTCTTCCTCAAAGCTTCCACCGCATAATTAGCTG
>JANMYC010000937.1:0-1503 GCA_031381715.1 Saprospiraceae bacterium | reverse complement strand
AAACTCATGAATTTCGACAACGGCACGCAAGAGTTTTATAATCTCACAATCGACCCCACCGAGCGCACCAATTTATTAACCCGCACTTTAACGGCTACTGAACGAAGTAATTATACCTATTTATGCAGTGAAATGGCGACTTTATTGGGTAAAAACGTCTGTAATGCAGCTGTTCCGACGGCTGATATTTTAACTATTGAAAAACCGATTATTGCGCCCAACCCAGCGAGTCACCTTATTACCGTTTCTTTTAATGATGCCCTACCGTTCGACTATCAAATATCGTCAATCGAAGGTAAACTGCTGAAAAGAGGTATTTCAACAAAAGAAATCAATATATCGGACTTGCCAAAGGGTGTTTTTCTGTTAAAAATTCGGAAGCAAGAGATGTTTTTTACGGAGAAGATTATTATTGAAAAATAGGATACCCCTCAGTAAGAATGTGTTTTTGAGGACATTTCAATCAAACCATACCTAAAATCAAAAAATGAAGAATGTTTTAACCATTATTATTTGCCTTTTTGCGTACACCCTATTTGCCCACAGCGGAAAAGAACCGCACAGGGCGTTAAAATATTGGCATATCGCCACCGAAAACAAAACTGTAGAAGCTTCTTTTATGATGCTCAAAGAAAGGGTTGTTTATTTAGTAGATAATCAACACGCTGTTTTAAAATATCCTTTATCAGCTTTAAAATTAGAAGACCAAGTGTATGCCGTTCAAAAGCATAAGCAAATTGAAAAATTGAATACGACCCCCTTGATGCCTGTGGCTTCATCACGCAATGGCGTGACAGTATTAAACACTCAAAAATCAATAGATTGGGGTGTTTTACTCCACAGAAACTTTTGGTTGAGTGTTTGGTTTGTGTCTTTATTGTTATTGTTTTCAATAGTCAAATTATATAGAAACAAGTTTGCATTTAAATATGCCTATTATGGTGTTTTTATGGGCATAGCCATGATTTTCCTAAGTTTTATGCCCAAACCAATATTGGGCACTGACCCACTTTTCATTGATACCGCTTTTGCACCCTTCAAACCGAAGGTAAAAACCCGTTGGGATAATCAATATTTTTACGTTGAGCATTTAGGGATTCCCAGTCACCAAACTATGAAAGGCATTACGGCTTGGCAACAGCAAATCCCGATTCAACAATGTTATGTGGGTACTAATGCGTGGTCTATTCCACTTAACCCAATCATTGCCGCCACGCCTGTACCAACGGCAACCAATTTTTTTAAAGGTGCCGTAGCTATTGCCGCCAATGGGATTCCCATTTTTAATGCCTTAAACAATCGGGGTGAAGACTCTTACCTGATTGGCGAATTGGATGAATACGGTGGACATTGCGGTAGAGCTGATGATTATCATTATCATGCGGCTCCCCTCAGTTTGGATAGCGTTAATGCGGCTATTTTACCCATTGCTTTTGCCCTTGATGGCTTTGCGGTTTATGCCAGTAAAGAACCAAATGGCACGGCGATGACTGCCTTAGATGC
>JANMYC010000932.1:0-1551 GCA_031381715.1 Saprospiraceae bacterium | reverse complement strand
GCTCATTACCAATGTTCCACGCCGCAGATACTGAGGGGTATGTTCCCCACCGATTATTAGGTCCAAAACGAGAAGAACCGTCGCGTCTGACCGAAGCACTCACCACGTAGCGGCTATCAAAGGAGTAACCCACTTGCCCGAAATAAGACAATAGAGCCCATTCCGTAGCAACGCCCGAAGCACCGATATTTTTAATATCTATAGGAAGACTGCCGTTGATGTAGCGGAAAAGGGAATCAGTTCGGCGAAAATTATTAGCGGATGCGCCGAGATAATCCGTATGATTTTGAATGGCTTCCGTTCCGATTAATGCTGAAATGCGATTTTTACCAATGGTTTTAGTAAAATCAGCCGTATTATTCCAGATTAAAGTTTGATTAAAAACCCTGCCTTCGTTCAGAGAAGTGGGGTTATAAATAGCATCGGATAGGCGTTCTTTAAAGAGTTTTTCTTTTTCAAATAAAAAATCACCGCCCAAACTGGAGCGTATTTTTAAACCTTCAAAAGGAGTTAATTCAGCAAACACATTCCCAAACACCCGATAGCGTTTGATATTCCAATCCGTATTTTGAATAAAAACAAGCGGATTCGCATTGCCATCGCCATATAGCGTCGGGTCACCCAATTCAGATGAGACTTTAACGTAACTACCATCGGCATTCCGCTCTCGAAAAAGCGGGGCTGCAATTAAGGCGTATCGAATACCACTCAACTCATTGCCCGCACCATAGCCATCACCTGATGAGCCAATCAACTTGCGATTAGTGTGTGAAAATGAGAAATTATTGCCTATTTTGAAGCGTTTAGTGCCTATTTCACCATTAAAACGGAGCTGATATTTATCAAATTTTTGACCCGTAAAAATGCCGTCTTGGGTTTGATATTCGCCTGAAAGATAAAAATTCCCGTTTTCACTGCCTCCCATACCTGTCATAGCGTAATGCTGAATAGGTGCAGTCCGAAAGACTTTACTCAACCAATCATTATTCGGCAAAGAATCTAATATGGCTACATCGTAGGTTTTGAGCTGACGAACAGGGTCGCGCAATGCATTCGCATTGGTTATAGCTTCATTGCGAATAGTTAAAAAGTCTTTAGAATTCAGTAATTTAGGCAAGCTGATGGCATTTTGAAGACCCGTATAGGCATCAAAACTGAAACGGGGTTTACCTGATTTACCTCTTTTGGTCGTAATCACCACTACTCCATTGGCAGCCCGTGCGCCATAAATAGCCGCTGCTGCCCCATCTTTTAAAACCTCAATGGACTCAACATCTGAGGTGGAAAACATATTGATATTGCCCGTAGTCGGTACGCCATCTACTATGAAAAGGGGATTATTATTTCCTAAAGTGCCTGCTCCACGAATTCGCACCGCTATATCGTCGCCTGGCGCGCCCGTTACTTGCGTGACCATAACGCCCGGAGCTTGCCCTTGTAAGGCTTGCTCAATACCCGAAACAACTAATTTGTCTATGTCTTTTGATTTTATAGAAGCAATAGCAGTAGATACATTGGAGCGAATTTCTTTTTTATAACCCGTCACCACCA
>JANMYC010000928.1:0-3676 GCA_031381715.1 Saprospiraceae bacterium | reverse complement strand
GCTTGAGTTCAACTCCACATTAAAAATCAACAGAAACAGCCAACATTAAATTCCTTCCTGCTTGTGGAAAATGCCCCGTCAAATTATAGGTTGAACCCGTTTCATTGCGAGCATAAGGGTCGTCGGGGCGAGGGTCGTAACCTGCCGATGTGAAGCGATATGCCCAAGCGTTATTCACGTATTTTTTATCTAAAATATTGTTAATCAATAACTTAGCCGTGAATTTTTTAATAAAACGGAATGAACCAGTATAGTAAATTTTAGCATCCAAGAAGCCATATCCTTTCAGCATGGTGTTTTCATTAGAGGTATTATCTATAAACTGCTTGCCCACGTATTTAGCCGAAAGTGCCACACCTAATTTCTCTTTTAAAACGTCATAAGCCACTGTACCATTCAAAATAGTATTGGGTGAAAGTGCCAAATTAGTTGTTCCTCTGTTAAAAACATCTTGGCTGCCCGTGTCCCAATTATCGATTTTTTCAGTAAAATTCTTGATTTTATTTTGAGAAAATGCAGCATTGGCATTAAAACTGAGCTTTTCACTCAATTGAGCAAGAGCCTCTAATTCTATACCCATGCGATAACTTTTAGGCACATTGATGCGAATGGCTTCGCCGACATCATTGATTTGACCCGTAACGACGAGTTGATTTTTGTAAAACATGCCATAAAAATTAGCCCCGAATTGTATTTTGTCGAACTTTGTTTTGATACCCGTTTCAACGTTTTTTAAATTTTCAGATTGAGGAATTTGACTCGAAGGTGATTCCGTAAAATCATTGCGATTGGGTTCACGATTCGCTACCGCAAACGAACTGTAAAAATTGACCCCCTCAGTAAAAACGTAGTTTAGACCCACTTTTGGATTAAAAAAGTTGAAATCAAAATCACCATTGATAGCACCGATTTTTCTATCTTTTCCATTGTATGAGTAACCAATTCTACGGAATTGCATATCCGCAAAAAGCGAAAGGGCATCAGTAGCATCATAATTGATTTTTGTAAATGCTTGAAAATCATTTTTTAAGGCAGCACTTCTATAAAACTCTTTAGGTGCTTTCAATAAATTAGCTGAATCTATCCACGTAACCAAGCCAAAATGATTGCCACTATAATTGTTCCACGCACCGCCAATGGTCAAATCAACTTTATTCTTTTTATAATTCGTAGAGAAAAGCGACCCATAAAAATCATTTTTTAACCATAATTGACGAATCAAATCCTTCTTTTTTGAGGGGAAATCAGTGAAATACTTATTCAATTTTTCATTGCCTTTATACTCTTCATAATAGCCTTCGCCGTGCGTGTAATGCCCTGTAATATTGACCGACCAATCAGAATTAATCTGCTTATTCCAAGCCAAATGTGAATGCGTTTGGCGGTAATTATCCGTTTGATTTGCGTACGGCTCAGGGCTTTTATCCGTTCCCGCCGGATTATAAGTCCTTAATTTTGAATCAGTTAGGTAAGATTCTGGAATGCCATACCATGATTGATAAGTCTTTTCTTTTCCCGTAAAAAACTTGAATTTCAAGCTGCTTTTTTTGCCTAAATACAAGCCCGACAAATAGAGCGATTGCAAGTCAGAAGCAGCTCTATCCACGTATCCATCCGATTTGATTTGAGAAAGCCGCATATCCACGGCGAATTTGTTTTTTATCAAACCCGTTCCTGCCGATATCGAAATTTTTTGGGTATTGAATGAGCCGAAGCCTCCCGTAAGATTGATGTATTTTTCAGGATTTAGACCGTTTGACACTATATTGATGGTCGCCCCGAATGCGCCCGCACCGTTGGTGGAAGTGCCCACACCACGCTGAATCTGAATCATAGAAGTAGAACTCGTAAGGTCAGGCATATTGACCCAATAAACGCTTTGAGATTCGGAATCATTAATGGGCACCCCGTCCACCGTGACGTTGATGCGGGTGGCGTCACTGCCTCGAATGCGTATACCCGTGTAACCCACGCCAGCACCTGCGTCAGAAGTCTCCACTACTGAGGGGGTACTTTTTAAAAGATAAGGAACATCCTGCCCGAAGTCATTTTTACGCAATTCATCCTTTCTGATGTTCACAAACGTCATGGGCGTTTTATCAGTCGCCATGGTCGCTGTGATTGTAACTTGTTGTAAATCAATGGATTTTATGGTGTCAGTAAGCTGATTTTGAGCTTTTATACTGAGGGGGAGGAGGAATAGCACAATCCATAAAAGACGTGCAGTTGACTTGAAATTTTGAAACATTTTGAAATGTATTTTTTAATTAAAAATGATTTAACACGGGGAGTGCTAAATGTTTTCAATAAAAAATACCCACGAAGAAAGTGAAAAGTTAATAGTGAAAAGTTAATAATGCAGTAAATGCTGCCACTAATACGTTTTTCACTTTTCACTTTTAGTTTTTCACTTAACTGTTTTCCGTCGGCAGCATTACCTGCCCACGTTCGATGGGTATAATCTCAGCCCTTTTTTAATTAAAAAAAAGAGCACCCCGAGAGAAGTCGCAAATGTAGGGAATAGATTGGTGTTATTTATCCCTTTTAAAAAATCTTTATTTTTAATTTTAAAAACCTGCCATGGTGAGCAATTCTGGTAACGGCAAATTGACTCTATTGATGTCAAAACCGCTTTTTCCACCTATAACGCCCTCTTCAGTGAACTGCCAAATTGTGTAATTTGACCAACCCATCGGGATAGTTGGCTTTGTCACTGGCGAATAATTGGCGAGCCAAAGAGGATAGTGACCAAAGCCAGCTGGTGCGTGCAATATATTCTCCCAAATTTCTCTGGACGTATATATAATAGGTTGTTTACCCGTTTTATGCTCCACTTCTACCAACCATTTTTTCAATCTTTTCGCAATATCTACCCTGTTATCTATCAAAACAGAAGCATTTTTCCATTCTCTTAGGGTAGGTTCTATATCTAAAACGGGCGGTAAAACCCCTTTTTGACGATAATCCAAGCCCGAATCAAGGAAATTTCTGATTTGCCCGTGCACATCATCGTTGAGCATTCTGAAAAAATGATAGCCCCCCCTCAGTATTTGGTGCTCTTCCAGCTTTTTAATGTGCTCTTTAAATTTAGGGTCATTCCACGAAGAACCTTCAGAGGATTTCACGTAGCAGAAAAAATATTTTGTGCGCACCTCTTCCCAAAAAGATTCATCGTCCGTGCTATCGTGTTGATAAATATCGGTACCGAGTGGATCTTCTCCATTTTTAAAAGACTTTTTAAAAAGAATCTCCCAGGTCAAATCATTCACAACGCCATCCGCAATGAGACTTTGAGAAAATTGAAAATCCCTCACAGCTCTATTCGTATTAGATCCAAAATCGCCATCCACGGCAATTACATACCCCACTTTTCTGAGCAGCCTTTGAAGTATAAATATTTCTTCTCCTTTTGATTGTACTTTAACGGTTATCATTTTATTACTATTTGAGGGCGTTAAATTAAGATTTTTTTTCAACTGAAGTGGATTGTATTAAAATTTAATTTAAATTAATTAAAAATTAAATATATTCAATTTGTTGTAAAAAAAACCAATTGCCTGTTTCATACTTACAATTATATACGTTAAAATGACTGAAATGATTGAAAAAAAAGGATTGAAATAGATGATTTTGTGATGCGGTAAAACAGGCAATTGTTCTTATTCTCTGAAATTTC
>JANMYC010000922.1:0-4397 GCA_031381715.1 Saprospiraceae bacterium | reverse complement strand
TTCGAATCCGAAAGCCGTAAAACATAATCAAACAGCATATCAGGGTCTGTTTGATGCTTATAATACCGTTGGAATGTAATCGCCATCCGTTGCAACCAAATATTATCCGAAGCCATACACCCCTCAGTAATTGGCTTAATTTGATGCGGAAATCGCTCAAAATGTAGAGCAACAAGCTTCGCCAACCAATCCACGGAATCCCACCACGATTTTTTCAGAATCATTTCTTCTAAAAATTCGATGAAATCCATTGGTTCTTTTTTCAAAGCTTTCTGAGTCATTTCTATCGCCATATAATGCCACTCTCGTTGCGGCTCTTCAAAACACAGGCGCACAAATTCTTTCAAATCCTGACCTTCAAATATGCCATTTTCCTCAAAAAATGCTTTTGAAATGCCCAACCAAACGGGTGCTTTGAGCCCAAAATAATCAAATTTGTGTTTCATATAAGCCATTTGACCCAATGCTACTGAGGGGTTGCCTTTTTCTTTCAAGATATTTCCTAAAAGCTCCACATATTTATTAATTGTTAAATGTGTATTCATTCTTTACTTTTTATCGAACAATATGTGTGAATAACCGTTTTTTAAAAAATAATTCATTAAAATATGCGCTTTTTTTTTAAAGTAACACGTTAAATTTACTTATTAAAAAAAATTAGCATGACTTTTGATTTATACTATTACATATATATTAATTATATTTTATTGTTCGCTAAAAATCAAATTATATTTTGTATTTAAGTAATTACTCTTTTGTTAATTCTTAATAACTATAATTAATTGAAATTAAAATAACTTTTATTGTTTTTATACTCGATTCAAAATTAGATTTTATTTTTCAATTCTCGAACAGATAAACGGGACTTTCTTATTCAAAAACATTTCTTACCAATTTAAACACGGCAACTTATTGAACGGCGATTCTTACATCCAAAGCAGCACACACAAACTTGATTTTTTTATTTTTATTGACCATTTAAAACCGTTCAATTATGAATTTATTAGCACCTGTTTCAACTATTATGAACCGCGACTTGCACGTCGTTTTACCCGATGACCACATTGGTCACATAAAGGATATTTTTGACCGAAAACGCATTCAACATATTCCTGTGGTCAGACACGGGCGCGTGGTGGGCATCATCAATAAGCAAAATTTCCGCGGTTTTTATGAAGGTTTGAGCAAACACGTTGAAAATAAACTGATGAGCCAAAGCCTTTTGCGCCTGCACACTGCCGAAGAAGTGATGACCAGAAAGGTTTTTATGCTTGAAACCCATGACCGAGTAAGCCTCGCGCTTGAAATGCTCAAAGAAAATATTTTTTCTGCATTGCCCGTCGTTGATGGCGAAAAACTCGTGGGAATTGTCACATCTTTGGATCTTATGAAAACATTAGCCAAAGATAAAGTCATGGAAATGGACTACAGAATTATCTAAAATTGCTTCTCAAATAACCAATTTGCCAACATAAATTCCATTAAAAGGTATTCATTCAAAAAGAGTGAATACCTTTTCTTTTAAAAAACGATGTCACTTTTTGTGACAATATTCATTTGGTTGATATAGCTGTTTGTATTTATTATTGACTTATAAAAGCGTTAGAAGCCTTTTAGGTAATGTGCAAACTGATTTCTTACAATTTTTAATAACAAATAAATACAACTGTTCCATGAACCTTTCAGCACCCGTTTCCAGCATCATGAGCCGTGATTTACAAGTAGTTTTGGCTACTGATTACGCCAATTTGATTGAGCATTATTTCACTCGAAAAACAACTTCTCATATACTCGTTATGAAACAAGGTAATGTCCTTGGCGTTATCAGTGAGCAAGATTTCCGCAATTTTGTCATTTCATTAGGCAAGCGTTTCAATAACCGTTCGTTGGCAAAATCCATGTTAAATATCTACACCGCTGAAGATATTATGAATAAGGAATTTTCGACAATAGAGCCTTCCGATAGCATCGAAGTAGCCCTTGAATTGTTGAGTGAAAATGTTTATTCCGCCCTTCCTGTTATTGATAGAGGCAAATTTGTGGGTGTCATCACCGCTAATCATATCGTTAATACTCTTTTAAAAGGAAAAGTAGTCAGTATGCTGGCTCCTCGAATAGCATAATGGATAATTTTTTAAGTTGAAAGCCTCTCTATACTGAGGGGGCCCAATAAAACTGTCATTTTACAAATAAAACCGAATCAATGCGCGGTAAATTGTGGTTCAAACACCGCCAATTGTCACCATCATTTTCAGAAACATAAAGATTCCCCGTTGTCGTTCCAAAAGCCAATGTAGAGCCTATATTGTGCAAAGAATGCCTAAAAACTATATCAAAACAATGGTTTTGGGGCAAACCTTTGCGCAATTGTTGCCAAGTTTGCCCTCCATCTTCAGTTCTGCACACACACAAAGCCAAATTATGAGCCACCCGCATTTCATCACTAATTGCGGGTATCACCCACGCCCGCAACGGGTTTTTATTGTCAACAGCTAAGGCAAAGCCGTAGTGTGCAATGCCCGTTTTATCGCTCACATCATCCCAATTCAATCCCCCGTTTGAACTTCTAAAAATACCACAATGGTTCTGTTGCCATAATACTGAGGGGTTCGTTTCACAAGCCAATAAAAGGTGCGGGTCATGCCCAACCTCCACATCAGGATTGGGTAAATATGCCGCTTTCAATCCCTTATTGCGTGGATGCCAAGTTGCGCCACCATCCACCGTTTCAAAAACACCCGCACAACTTACAGCCATATATACGTGATTACTATCAGTGGAGTCAACGACGATGGAATGAATAAAAGGCTCGTCTTTACCCGCCCCGAACCATAAATCATGTCGAGAAGGGTGATTCCAAAGGCTTTCAACCAATTGAAAAGTGTTCCCATCATCTTTTGAGTGAAAAAGCCCACCCGGTTCAGTTCCGAGCCAAAGCTCATTGGGCTTATCCAACCCACCATGCGCCATGCACCAAATGAGTTTTAAAGAAGCCTGTTTTCCATTTTTTAAAAGGGCCGATGATGGGTAGCGTGGCGCAGCGACTTGCTCCCAAGTGGCACCACCATCAGTAGAGCGATGCAGTTTTTGACCCCAATGCCGATGCGGTAAGCCCGCCCACCAAGTATTGGTCCGCTCGTCAACATATACCATCGAAACGGGGAATCCCAAAAAATGAACGGTACTGACACTCCAACTGCGTGCCTTTTTTTCGTAAACAATTAAGCCTTTCGCCGTACCTAATATAAGTTTCATATTTATAAGCTATAGATTTGTTCAGATTCTTTCAACCCTTCTTTGTCAGTATTTTCATCACTACAATCTCTGTTTTCATTAAGTTTTTCCTATATGACCTTTGGCACTTTCTGCTAATTATCTATCATTTTGTAAAAAATTGCATCAATAAGCGGATAAAACAACTACTTCCCAAGAGTGAGTTTTCTAATAATTTCAAAATGCATATCCTCATTGGGGACAATATAAGCTAGATTATCACACAAAAACGTACCTATTGGGCTCTTACCTTCCAATTCTTTCAATATATGCGCTGTTTCTTCTAATGTTATAAATTCAGCAATCGTTAAATGTGCTCTAAATGGAAATTTTCTTGGAGTTGCATTTTTAAAAATTGGGGCCTCCTCAATTTTCATCCTTATCTTATCAATCTCTAATTGAGGTTCAATAGAAAATACTACGCCTGGATAAGGTGAAAAGTCTTTCAACTTCCCATAATGAATTTCAAATGGTTCTATCGTTGAAGCAATTTTAACTAATTCATTCCAATCATCTTCAGTTAAAGCTTGCGGTATTGGTAAAGAAAGGCTTATATGTGCGTCGCAATACGATTGCGAACGAGCATCATATTTTGTTCTTAAAGCATTGACAATTGAGAATATTGGGTCACTCGGCATAATTAAGATTAAACCGAATTTATATTCTTTTTGCCATTCCTCCCAATGTTCTATATTTTCTGCATATTTCGCTATCATTTTTTCTTATTAAAGTGATTTTTAATTTTTAATATCACTATCTAAGATTTAATAATAGACTAAAAGGTAACACCATTTCCTTCAAATTATTTCACTCTATAATCTATATTAGCCACCCGATAATGCTTGAAATATCAAAACTTCCTCTTCCCCCGTAATTTCATCCATCAAATTATCACGGTCAGCAATCATTTTATCGCCTATAAAAATATTGATATGATGCCGTAAAGCCCCATGCTCATCCACCAAATAATCCGTCATACCGGGGTACGAATCATTGAGCCGAGCGAGGATTTCAGCCACCGTTTTGCCCTCAATACTGAGGGGGTGCAGGTCAGGATAAAACCTTTTGAGTGCAGATGTAAAATTTATAATTGGCATAGTCAAAACGCAGTGCGGAACTCAAGT
>JANMYC010000869.1:0-1946 GCA_031381715.1 Saprospiraceae bacterium | reverse complement strand
TTATTATTTAATAAAACATTAGATTTGTAAGTTTTTGATTCTAAGGGTTTTATGATAATCCTTAGAATAGCTATCTTACAATTTAAAACAAGTTTCCCTTTTTAGCGTTTTTACTAATAAAACATAATGCGCGGTTCAGTTCAAATAGCCAAACTTTTCGGTATTCCTGTTTTTGTCCATTGGACATTCTCACTTTTGTTTTTATTTATTATCTACATGGGAATTAGTAAAGACGCCGGCTGGGAAAAAATTGCTTTGCTCGGATTTCTAACGATATGTTTGTTCACATGTGTCGTGTTGCACGAATTTGGTCATGCTCTCTCTGCTCGATATTATGGTGTCCACACCCAAGATATTACAATTTTGCCAATCGGTGGTTTAGCCCGTTTGGATAGATTGCCTGAAAAACCCATTCAAGAGTTCGTTGTAGCCATAGCGGGGCCCGCTGTAAATGTTGTTATCTATATTTTACTATATCTTTTCCTCACTTTTTTTTATTCGTTGGATATTGATTTTTGGGGCAATACCAATGACATACTGCCTGAATCAAAATTTGAAACCATTAATTTCATGTTAGATTTGTTAAGAGCTAATTTAGGATTAGTTCTTTTTAATATGATTCCAGCTTTTCCGATGGATGGTGGGCGCGTTTTCAGGTCATTAATGTCTATGAGATTTGGTCGTATTTGGGCAACTAAAGTAGCAGCTGTGCTTGGGCAAGTTATTGCGGTTGGTTTTCTGATATTTGCCGTTGTTCCCCTTTTAAAATATGTGATTCCGGAGAATTCTGAAATGGGTCAAAAATTAGAAGTCGTCTTTTGGCATTTTCAACCTGTATTGGCTCTGATTAGTGTATTTATAGCTTATTCAGCCCGTAATGAGTATAAAAGTGTCCGTTTTGATGAAATATTGACCAGACACACAGTTGCTAATATTTTAAGAGAACATTATACCTATATCAAAACAGGAGATTTGATTCAGACGGCGGCTATTCAGATGAAAAGAGGCACTGAATCCAACTTTTTAGTCTTTGATGACTACCATATACTGAGGGGTATCCTTTTGGAAGATGATATTATGGATGCCATTAAAAATCAACAACACGACGCTATTGTACTGACTTACATGACCCATGAATTCCGAATAGTGACCCCTTTTGAAAGCATCAAAGAGGTCTACTATCGTATGTATCAAAGTGGGCAATATATCATGCCCGTGATGAATGGCGAAGATTTGATAGGCGTAGTGGATATGAATACCTTGCAAGATTTTATTGAAAAAGAGGTTTAAAAAGAGAGAGAGTGTAGTGGAGAGAGGAGAGGCTATTGCAACTGAATTTTGTTATAAACACTTATTTAGGTTTTCAACATACTTATCCACATAAGTGTCTATGTTTTTTAACTTATATTGCATCACAAAGCGAGGGTGTTCAAGAGGGATTATTTTATCGAAAAATTGGTATTTTTTATTTAATTTTTCTAAAAAATCACTGTTTTTACCCGTTCCTAAGCAATAACAGACATCTCGTTCAAAACCCATTTCTAAGAGTGTTTCGATATTTTTAACGATAAAATTATAAACTGCCTCTGTGAGTGCGGGGCTATCGTAATAATTATAATTGACTTCACTTCCTTTTTCAGTCCGTTGTGTAAAACCCAAAGGGCAAACCGAATTGATATAGAAATCTCCGTAAAAACGTTCCACACCACCGTAGGCTTCAATCACTTTATAAACAAAAATAGCGGATAGCTCCTTTGTGGAAGGTATCGCTTCCGTTATAATTTTACACGTATCTTTTAACCTAACAGAGTCCGTAAAAGGAATACCCGTCAGACCCGCTCCCAAACGCCCCGGGTTAATGCCCATTACCAAGCGGCGAGGCTGGGTGTCATTGTAAAATTTGTTATAAAATACTTCCGTGACGCTTCGTACTGAGGGGTCTTGAT
>JANMYC010000828.1:0-2210 GCA_031381715.1 Saprospiraceae bacterium | reverse complement strand
AATTCCGATAAGTAAACCTAAATCACCAATTCGGTTCATAATAAATGCTTTTTTAGCGGCATCGTTATAGTCTTGATTTTTATACCAAAATCCAATGAGCAGATAAGAACACAAACCAACGCCTTCCCAACCAATGAACATCACAAGCAAATTATCGCCTAAAACAAGCAATAACATAAAAAATACGAATAAATTCAAGTAGGAAAAGAATCGGCGGAAACCATCATCTTCGTGCATATAACCCGTAGAATATACGTGGATTAAAAAACCAATCCCTGTTATAATCAGTAAAAAGATACATGAAAGTGGGTCAACTAAGAATGACATTTTTGCTGAAAAGTTACCAACTGAGATCCAGTCGAAAAGCGTAACTATTTCAGGAGCAGGGTTATGGAGTTTTTCCATAAAAATCAGAACCGCTACTGCAAAAGATGCTAAAACACTGCCACTTGCCAAAACACCCGTAATGCCTTTTGACAAATTGCGATTCAGTAAGCCGATGATTGCCCAACTTACAAGTGGAAATAGAGGTATTAACCAGACTAATTGCGACATAATTTATTTTTTATAACGACCCCTCAGTATCGATTATCGAAATGAGGTTTTTACTTTTCCTTTTTTAAAAAAACACTATACAAATCAAAACCAATAGAAATACAAATCATAAACCCTAAATAAAGCCAAGACCAATTTTTATTACTATAAAAATCCTTGAAATCTATTGAAATTACTATCAAGGTCAATATCGACAAATTAATAATAAACCCATATTTTTGAAAAAAATGAATCAGTTTGGTATGCATGCACTTTTTTTTTATTATTTCAAATCATTAAAGTTTCGAATCATAAATATAAATCTCCAAAGCTTTACTCAATTCAAATTCTGAAAAAGCTTTCCGCATACTATTCTCTAAAAACTGCATGACTTTATCAAAATTATCTATCCTCAACCGCTCACTTTTAAACAATTGAAAGAAGTTGAAATCTATTTGCAGATGCTTACCGTACTTTTTTAAGTGAAATTGACCATTTTGCTTATTATTTAATTCAAAATGTTCGTATTCTGCATCTTTAGCCAATTTAAAAAGACTTTCATACGCTTTTCTCCTTTTTAATTCACCAATTATACCTTGATAACTACCTTCTTCTTTATCGTAATAAAACTTAAAAAGGCTTTCTAAAAACGGTGCAATTTCAGATGATAATATCTCGTCTTTTAATTTCCAAAGATAAAAATGTTCCGTTTCTGAATGCTCATAAAGGCTTAAATCATAATTTTCGGTCACGGTTTCAATAGCCACTTCTGGAGAAATGCGGTCATTAAAAATACGTTTTTTTGAAATAACAATGGTTGCTTTTAGGGCAACAGCCATGAATTGAGCCATTCGTTTTGTTTTTTAACTCTCTTTTTTTAAAACTTCAAGCGATTCAAAAAGTCAATATCCGTAGATTGTGTATTTCTGAAAATCATCATCAAAATAGCCAAACCCACGGCAACTTCCGCCGCCGCAACTGCCATAATGAAAAAGACAAAAACTTGCCCACCCGCATCATTGTGAAAACGGCTGAAAGCGACTAAAAGCAAGTTCACAGCGTTGAGCATTAATTCAATGCACATAAAAATGACTATCGCATTGCGGCGATATAGAACTCCCATGACGCCCAAAGAAAATAAAATCGCACTCAACCAAATATAGTGCAATAATGGAACGCCTTCGACAATCATTTGACTTTGCAAATTATTCATACTATTATCTTTTAAAAAAAATATCACCCCGATAATTGGGATGGCAGTGATTTTCAAATTATTGAATTTCTTTTTTACCAAGCATTACAGCACCCACCATCCCCACTAAAAATAGTACAGATGATACTTCAAAAGGAAGAAGATACTGACGATACAATACTATTCCTAAATTACCAATTAAGCCCATTTTAGGGTCAATATCACCCGCCATAGCCATATTTTCAGCACTTTTAAAAGCTACTATTAATACCAACATCAATAGTCCACCCGTGACCACCGCTCCAACTTTTGCTAAATTTGACTTATTGGCTTCAGTTTCCACATTCAGATTGAGCATCATGATCACGTAAAGGAATAATACCATGATCGCCCCTGCATATACAATGATGTGAACTGCCGCGAGGAATTGCGTATTTAATAAAAAATAATGACCTGCAATTGCAAAAAAGGTAAGAATTATTGC